>JAEKLQ010000023.1 GCA_019509785.1 Fibrobacterota bacterium
GGAGATCCTTGGTATACCATCCCCCTTTCTACATTCCCAGCCCTCACTGTTAATGGAAGTAATAGCATGATCACATTACAGGCTCCTGATGGAAGTGCTAAACCATGTTGCGCCGGATACAGTGTGAATCAAATCCAGATTACTCCTCCAACGGGTAAAGAAAGCCAATGGCTGAGTATCATCCTTAGCGCAATTTCTACAGGCAAAAATATTAGGGTAACTGGGGTTTACAATGACGTAAGCGGAACAAAATGGATTACGAGTGGGACTGCCAATCCGGCTTACATTACTCTTGTCCCAGTCGGGCAGTAGAAAGATTGGCATCACGCGTTTAAATCATGTCCTCGGAATTTCGAAATCGCGGTCGGCCTTTTCCATCCTCAGGTATCGTTGCCATAAATTTATGTTGAGAAATCGGTATTAAATCTTGTCAAAACAAGAAGGAATTCTCGGGTGCTAACCCGGGGGCGCCTAAATCCGTGGCAGCTCTTTGAGGCCCGACAAAGTATGGTCGGATCTTTCTGGAACTAATCTTGCGGTTGTGATAAAGCTTTCATGAAATTTCCGCGCTAATTATTATTATTTCCCTGGCCCAGATCAGACCGCGACATCACTAATCAGTAGCAAGCCTCGCGAGAGGAAAATGCCCTGAGATTGGAATTGGACTGGGTCGCGATCTAACTATCGAATTCAGGAGGTTTCATGAAACGATTGATTTTAGCCCTTGTTTTGTGTTGCATAGGTCTCCCTTCTGCCGCCACCACGGTGCAGGGCAAGGTCAAGGAGCTACAGGTTTATAGCGAGAACAATTCCGAGAAGCCCACTGCCTGCACGCTCGGCAACATCTATGTCCTCATGGACAACAATGTCACCTATTGGCATATGGGGTCGAATTGGTCAGCGAGTTCGAACCAGATACTCTCTTTACTAGTCGAAGCCTTCACCAACAGCCAGACAGTGAAACTCGAGGTTGAGGATGCCGGTACGAATTGCGCTCCCACGAACTATAAGAAAATCCTGTCCGTGCGACTGGTAAAGATCTAGGGGAAAGCCATGAATAAGCGAGTAGTATTGGAAAAGCTGGCTCATAGGGGATGGAAGATCTTCTGCCTAGTGGCAGTCCTCGTTCCGGGGAATCAATATTGGGGGAACGCCGCACAATATCGCGACCGTAAACCTAATCCAAGGGTCCAATACCTATATCTGTTGGTTCATCTTGGACGATGCCGCCGGATATGGGAAAATCCTCTTCAGCTTAATGATGGCAGCCCAGGCTGCGAACAAAAAGGTTGATGTGGAGTATTCGGACGTGGCGCCGGTCCCAGCCATCTATACTCAAGACAACCCCACCACGTCGGCAACGTTGAATCTTTGGTCCGCCTCCACTCACTGATCTAGCCGTGACCCTGAAATGGTTTTGAAGGTGTAAAGGCCGAAACCCGACTTTCATCCCCCGATGAAAGCTTCCAACCGCCGTTCCAACTCCTCCAGATCCCCCGCCAGCCGCGCCACGGCCGCATCGTCCCCGGGCGCCGGATGGAAATCGGAGTAATCGTCGAAGATTTGGCGGCCCCGCTGATCGTCCCGCGCCAGCGAGGCCAGCATGCTGGCCTTGAAAGCGGGTAGGCGCCCGCGCTGGCCGGCCGCCCAGGAGCGCGCGTCCGGAACGGAAGGATGCCCGTGGGCCAATTCCTTGCGGATGGCGGCGACCAGATCGGAAAGCTCCATGCCCCAGGCCTCGCCCGGCCGATCGGCGTAGGCGCGCATCAGGAAGAAGGCCAGGTAATCCTCGTAGGCGGCCAAGGCCTTCGCCCTGCCTTTGCCGCGCAGGAAATTCTTACCCAAGCCGGGCAGGGTATCCTCCAGGTAGAAAGGCCGATCGGGCGGGGCCGCGCGCAGGGCCTGGTGCGCCTTCAAGACCTTGTGGGCCAAGGCCGCGGCGAAGAGGCGGCCGGCGAAGAAGCCGGTCTTCCAAGTGGAAGACGCATCATCATCGGGGGAGCGGCGGCTGGCGGCGCTCCCGCTTTCGAACTTGTACATGCGCCGCACCAGCGCATAGGCGTTGTCCGACCACATCCATCCCGGAACGATTTCGTTGAGGCCCCGTCCCGCTGCGCCCCCATCGGACCCGTTCGTACCGGGCGCGCCTTGCGGTTGGTTGATGAGGGAGAAGGGGAACGCCACCCGCTGGGGCGCCGTCGACACGCCGGTGGCGATGAGGCTATAAGGCGCGTCCTGGTAGTTGGCCGGGAACTTGATGGAACAGCCTAGACCAAAAAAATTGCCCTCGCCGGGGCGGATTTCCTGATCGGGCTTCTTGCCGGTGTGGTTGCTGCCCACGTTGGCGCCGTAGGCGATATTGCCGCGCCCTTCGGGCCATAGGGCGGAGATGAGCAAGGACTGATGGTGGAAGCCCACCAAGGGGCCGAGCAGGCAGGCGGTGACTTCGCCCTTGTGGATATGCGTTTCCGGGCCGATGACGGATTGAGAGACCATGCCGCCCCAGCCCACTTCGCTCCCTTCCATGAGGAAGCTCTGGGAAACCTTGCCGCCCGATTCCACGCGCGCGCCGGGCTTCAGCATGGATTTTTCGATCCAGGCTTCTTCGGCGGCCACGCAGGGCTCGCCGGGGGCGGCCAACAGCGCGGACTCGCGGATGAGCGAAGCGCCGGCCACGCGGGCGCCCGGGCCGATGTAGGCGGAATGGATATGGCGCGCATGCATCACGGAAGCGCCCTTGCCGACGAAGCCGAAGGCGCTCTGGAGCGGGGCCAAAAGCGATTCCAAGCGGGCCCGGAAGGCCTTCTGCGCATCCGGGGTCAGGGAGAGCGCCGCCGTCGCGTCCTCCAAGGTCAGGGTGTCCCAAAGCCAGAGGCTGCGCGTGCCCGTCTCGACGCCGGGATGGATGGTCCGGCCCAGGCTGAAGGTGGTGGGGGCGGGGCAATCCAGTTCGCCCACGCCCACCAGAACCGCGCCCTCGTCGATGACCTGGCGATCCAATCGCGCGATATGGTACAGGCAAGCGTTGCCGATCACGGCGTCCCGCACTCGGCAATCGGCCATGCCCGCCGGCCATGCGCGTCCGTCCGGGCCAGGCCAAGATCCGTGGAAACCGCTCAGGAGCACGTCGCCTTCGAAGGTATTGCCGCGGAGGGCCGAGAGCCCGGCATCGCTTTCGATGCGCACCCGGTTCCAGTCCGGACAGGCGTTGCCCTGGTTCTCCAGGCATAGCCGTTCGCCCTGGGTGAGCGGCCTTCCCGCCTTCAGGCGTTGCCCGGCTTGGGACAGGCTCCGCAGGCCGGCAGCCAATTCGGAAGCGGCCAGCGCCTGCGTAAGGCGATCCGCGAGATCTTCGAGCATGCCCTGGTCGTTCTTCCCGATCATGGTTCGCTCCCCGGCCGGAAGATAACTTCTCAAAGCTACTTTTGGCGCGTGGCCCAAGTCCATGCCTTTTTCGATTTCGACGATACCTTGTGCAGCGGGGATAGCATCCTCTATTGGCTGCGCTTCTATTACCGGAAGCGCCCGGCGCGCCGGGTCTTCCAGATCGCCAACGGCATCGCCCTCATCGCCTTCGCGCTGCGCCTTATCGATAGCCATGCCTTGAAGCGGGTCTTCCTATGGCCGATGGCTTTCGAGCCCGCCGATGCCCTGGATCGCCTGGCGGCGGAATTCGTCGCCGCCGATTTGTCCGCCCGCTTGCACGTGCCTGTGTTGCGCCGTCTATGGACGCATCATCTGCTGGGGCATAAGGTGGTGATCCTCTCCGCCAGCGCCACTTTCTATTTGAAGCATCTGAAATCGATCCTGCCCATGGCCGATATCCAGGGTTCGGAAATGATCTGGCCCGAGCGGACTTTCGCTTTGCCGCGCTATCGGGACGGCAATCTGCGCGGGGAGAACAAGCTCAAGCGGATGGGCGAACTGGGCTACGGCGCCGAAGCCCGGGCCCTTTCATTCGCCTATTCCGATCATTACCATGATCGCTTTCTGCTCGGGTTTTCCGAATTCCCGATCTGCGTGCGGCCGGAACGCAAGCTGCGCCGCCTGGCGCGGGAAAAGGGCTGGCCGTCGATGGACTGGGAAGAGCCGGGCCGTTGGCCGGGATGGAAGGTGCTACTGGGGAAATTCGCCTCGCTGGTTTTCGCGGCCGGGCCGGGCCTGCCGAAGACGGGGAGCGATCCCCTCAAGGAAGCGGCCGGGGCGCGGGAGTATGCGCCGGAGCAGGTGCGCGCGTTGCGGGAACGGGTGGCGATGCGCTATCCGGGAGGCCAGCCCGCGGAAATCTACGCCGCCCTATTCGGCGCTCCGCGGACGGAACGGTAGCCACCTTTCAGAATCGCCATCCCGCCTGGAGGCCGTACTCCCGCCGCAAGGGGAAATAATTATCCCTCCGCCTTTCCCGGGTTCCCAATTCACGACCGTAATCGTATTTGAGATAGGCGGGCCCCAGCCAGCGCCCCGATTCCAGGCCGTACCCGAAGGTGTACCAGGGATGTTCGCCATAGCTCCGGTCCATGGAGCGGCCGGCCCGCAAATTCACCAGGCCGAACCAAGTGGTTTCCAAGCCGGTATGCGATTCCGTCTCGCGCCAGTACCGGGAAATCGGGGCGTCCAAATCCTTGTAGAAGGCCTGATAGAAGGGATAAGGCACTCGGTCGCTGTCGTATCCGCTGAAAATCTTGGAGAATTCTTGTTGGACCAGGACCCGGAAGATGGGGAAGCGCGTACCGCGAAACGGCGAGTAGGCCAGGGAGTAACCGGCGCGATACCGCATATCCAAGGGATCGAAATCATAGGGTCCGGAATGGAAGAAGGAGTAGGGTGGCCCCAGGTTCGCGAATGCGATACCCCAATCGATGCGGACCCCGGGCAGGGCCTTCGGGAGGCTCCGCCCCGCGGCCCCCAAATCGAAGGCGAAACCGCTGGTGGAGCCGGGCTCCGCGCTGATGGAGCCCGGAGCCGGGACCGGCTCCCATATTACATAGGGAAGATCGTACTTGTAGGATTTCAGGGTCAGGCCGAAGGACCAGGCATGGCGTGTGGTGCGGCCTTCTTTCTCTCCGAGGAAATCCACCGCTGGGCAAAGGGTGAGGGCGTAGACCCGGACCCGTTCCCGACCGCCCCAATCGCCCGTAAAATCGTTTTCATCGAAAGCGACATATCCCAAGCGCGGCAGGTAGAGCGACGGGACCCGCAATAAGCCGTCGAAGGCGGGGCCCATTTCCGCGGTCCCCGTGAATGGCCCGTTCCAGGACTTCTGCCGAATCTGGGGACCCCATTCCGGACCGTTCCACAAGACCAGCCAATCGGGATGGAGCTCGAGGGAAATCTTATCCCAAGGATAAGACAGCGCCGGCAAGGCCGGATTGAACGCCGCGCCATGGGCCTGGTCCGGCAAGGCCACGCCTCCTTTCCCCATCCCCATTTGCCGGGCCCCCGAGGCATCGACGAGGATCTGCGCCGATGCGCCGACCGCCAAAACGCATAAGGCCGCTCCGGCCCGGCGGGCGCAACATCCGATTCCGAACATATCCCTTTGGACGCTCCTGAAGCCCGTACCCGCTCACTTCCGGAACGTGGGACTGGACCCGATGGCAATAATAACTACCCTCTCGGTCGGGCGGACTAAATTCAAAGGACCATTTTTCCTGATACGAACCGCCGCCCGGAGAACGGACCAGCGCCTGCAACGACTTCATTCATCGATTCCGCATGCGCGTTGCGAAGGGATAGGCGACCTAGGCGAGGGCTGGCTTGGCCATCGACCGACTCGTTCGCTTCGCCCCGCCCGCAGCCTGTCTGAGCCCCGGCCCGCGGAGCCCGCGATCGCCGGTCACCGCGCGCCGTGGCCGGTGATCACCACCCACACCGTCCGCAGCAGGATATACAGATCCAGGCTCAAGGACATGTTCTCGAAGTACCACAAATCGAACATCACCTTCGTCTTCACGTCGTCGATGTTGGTGTCGTAGCGATGCTTCACCTGGGCCCAGCCCGTGAGGCCGGGCTTCATCTTCAAGCGGCGCAGGTACAACGGCACTTCGTGCCTCAGCTGGCTGATGAAATGCTGCCGTTCCGGCCGCGGGCCCACCAGGCTCATGTCCCCGGACAATACGCACCAGAGTTGCGGCATCTCGTCGATGCGCGCGCGGCGCAGGAAGCGCCCCAGCCTCGTCACCCGGGCATCGCCCGCCTTGGCCCATTGCGGCCCGGCCGCCTCGGCATCGGTCCGCATGGTGCGGAACTTATGCACCATGAATCGTTTCCCGTATTGCCCGATGCGCTCTTGGCTGTAGAACACCGGTCCCTTGGAGTCGAGCTTGATGAAAAGGGCGGTGAGGGCCATGAGCGGCGCGCCCAGGACCAGGCCCAGCCCGGAGATGGCGATGTCCATCAGGCGCTTGAGCTTGGCTTCCCAGGCGGGCATGTGCTCGGGGAAAAGCTGCTTCAGGGTAATGCCGTGCACGGCGCTGGTCTTGAAATGCCCGCTGGCCACGTCGTACAGATCGGGCACGATGAAGATGGAAAGCGGGAACTCGGCCACATGGGAAAGCACGCGCAGGATCTCGTTATGCGACGCCGATTCGTGGCTGATGATGATGCCGCCGATCTTGTGCTTAGGGATCAGCTCCGGCAATTCGGCGTACTTGCCCAGCACCGGGGCTCCGCCGAAATCGGGGCCCCGCTGCCCCGGGTTCTCGTCCACGTAACCGGCGAGTTTCCATCCCATCTCGGGCACCTCGGCCAGCTCGCGTTGCATGCGCAGGCCCGCTTCCGTGGCCCCCAGGATCAGCACCCGGTCCAGCCCGATTCCCTTGCGCAGCAGGCGCCGCACCAGGGTTTGCGACAGCATGCGGAAACCGTTCACCGAGACGAGGAAGGTGACCCAATAGGAAAGGAAGGACGCCGCGCGCGTCCAGGTGAACACGTGGCCCAGGCGATGCTGCTGGATCTGCTCCAGCACGTCCGAGCCGGTGGTGACCGCCAGGATGATGAGGCAACCGGTGGTGATTTCCTTGGAGACCACCCCCAATTGCACCGCGCGGGATTGCAGGTACCAGTCGCGGTAGAGCCCGCTGATGAAAAAGTAGGCGATCCAGATCAGGGACAGGACGAAGGCGATGCGGGAGAAATGGCCGAACTCGCGCCCGGGATCGAACAGCTCGGGAAAAAGGCCGCTCTTGTATCGCAACCAAAAGATGAGGGCGAACGCGAGGTTGAAGGAAACCACGTCGGAGACGAATATCAGGTACTTCTCGAATTTGCGCGCTAGCATGGATGAGGGCCCCGGCCCCGTCGGGCTAAATTACAATGGAAAATGGAGGGAGAGGCCATTCCGGCATGGATATGCGACTTTTGGTATAATTGGGAGACCAATAGGCTGGAGCGGAAGAGCATGGATCGGGAAGATCAAATCGCACCGGAAGCGGTTAACGGACGGATTCGCCGACTCCATGAAGATTCCGGCGATCGGGAATATTGGCTGTCCCAAACCCCCGCCCGCCGACTCGAAGCCACGGCTTTCCTGCGGAGGCAATATTTTGAAATCCGGCAGCAGCCTGAACCAAGACTTCAAAGAGTTCTTAAGCTTATTAATCGAAGAGTCGGTTGAGTTCGCGCTGGTAGGCGGGCTAGCCGTCGCATACCACGGCTACCCCCGGTACACGGGTGATATGGATATCCTCATCGCCCGCGATGCGGCCAATGCGGAAAAGGTCCTGCAAGTTCTGCGCCGATTCGGATTCGCATCGCTGCGCGTTACCTCTGCCGACTTCATGACTGAAGCTAACGTGATCCAACTCGGGTTTCCGCCCGTCCGGATCGACTTGATCACTTCCATCGACGGCGTGGAGAACGCGGAAATCTTCGCCGGTAGGATCCTGGATGATTTTTTCGGGCTCAAAATTCCGATCATTTCATTGGATCATTTGAAACGGAACAAGAGAGCCACCGGCAGGACGCAAGACTTGTTGGACCTGCAAAACCTGCCCTGAAAAGGCTTTCCGGCCCTAACGATAGAATCGCAGCACCTGGGTGGGCGCCTGGATGATGTCCAGGGCGTCGATGCGCTTGAGGGCGCGCCGCACGTTCGAATTCTTGGTGGAATGCGTCAGGAAGATCACCGGGACCCGTTCCGGATCATGCTCCGGCTTCTGCACCAGGGCCCGGATGGAAATGCCCTCTTCCCCCAGGATGGCGGTCACCTTGGCCAGCACGCCCGGCTTGTCCACCGCGGTCAGGCGCAGGTAGAACTCGGTCTCCAACTCGTCGATGGGGCGGAGATCGGCGCGGTTCCGCGACGAAAAGAAGCCCATCGGTTGGACCTTGGGATTGCCCGTGGCCAATTGGCGCGCCAGGGAAACCAGGTCCGAGACCACGGAGCTGGCCGTGGGCAGCTTGCCCGCCCCCGCGCCCGTCAACAAGATGGCGCCCACCGCCGAGGTTTTCAGGAAGACGGCGTTCAGCACGCCTTCGACGGTTGCGAGCTGGTGCTTTTTCTCGAGCAGGGCCGGGTACACGTTGGCTTGGATCCGCCCCTCGCGATCCTGGGAAACCACGCCCAGCAGCTTGATGGCGAATCCCATCTCTTCTGCCATGGCGATGTCCACGTCCGAAAGCGTGGTGATGCCTTCCACGGACATGCTGCCGTAGTCCACGTATTTGCCGTAGCAGAGGGAGGCCAGCAAGGCCACCTTATGCGCCGAATCCGTCCCCTCGATGTCGAAGGAAGGATCGGCTTCCGCGTAGCCGAGGGCCTGCGCGTCCTTCAGCGCGGTCTGGAAGGACAGTTTCTTTTGCGTCATCTCGGTGAGGATGTAATTGCAAGTGCCGTTGATGATGCAAGCCAGGCCGTGGATATCGTTGGCGATGAAGGCTTCTTGCAAGGTGCGGATGATGGGGATGCCCCCGCCGACGGCCGCTTCGAATAAAAGGAAGCGGCCCGTGCGCTCGGCCAAGGGGAAAAGATCCTGGCCATGCTTGGCAAGCAAGGCCTTATTGGCGGTGATGACATGCTTGCCATGGGCGAAGGCGGCTTCGACCCAGGCGCGCGGGGCGTCCTCGCCGCCGGCCAGTTCCAAGACCACATCGACATCAGGGCGGGAAACCAGGGCGAGCGGGTCGCGGGTGAGGAAGGGCGCTTGGCCGGCGAAGCGGTCCAGGCTGGCTTGGGAACGGGAACAGAGGGCGGTAACGGGGAATTCGAAACCCAGGCTGTCCCGGAAGAAGGCCCGGTGCCGATCCAATAAATCGAGAACGCCGGAGCCGACCGTACCGAGTCCCAGGATGCCGAGGCGGATTTGCATGGGACGGGAATTTAGCAAGATACCCTGCTTTTGCGTTTTCGCGTCCGGCGTCAAATGCTATTATAGCCCCTGCCCCGATGCCTTCGGAACGGGGACGAACCTATGTCCTCGAAGTCGGCGCTCATCACCGGAATCACCGGGCAGGACGGTTACTACCTAACGGAATTGCTCCTGGAAAAAGGGTACGACGTCCATGGGATATCCCGTAGCGCGCATCCCGGCCACCCCGGCATGGCTCCGCTCGTCGAAAAGGCTTCGCGCGCCGGCCGTTCCCTCCATCTCTATCCCGGGGACCTCTCCCAACCTGGGACCCTCTCTGATCTGCTGATCCGCATCGATCCGGACGAAGTCTACAACCTCGCGGCCCAATCCCGCGTCAACATCTCGTTCGAAGCCCCGGAAGCGACCTTCGAAGCCAATGCCTTGGGGGTGCTTCGCCTCTTGGAAACCATCCGCCGGGAAAAGCTCCGGGCCCGCTTATTCCAGGCCAGCTCGGCCGAGTTATTCGGCGATCCCGCTGAGCGCCCGCAACGGGAATCCACGCCCTTCCGCCCCCTTTCCCCGTACGCATCCGCGAAGTTGTATGCGCATTGGATCGTCCGCAATTACCGCGAAAGCTTCGGCATGCATGCCGGGAACGGCATCCTCTTCAACCATGAATCCCCCTTGCGTCCCGAGACTTTCGTGACCCGGAAAATCACGGCCGCATTGGCGAGGATGCGGGCCGGGAGCCCGGAAATCCTGCGCCTGGGCCTCTTGGACGTGCGGCGCGATTGGGGCTTCGCCAAGGACTACGTCGAGGCGATGTGGCTCATGCTCCAGCGGCCGGAGGCGGACGACTACATCGTCGCCACCGGGGAGAGCCATAGCGTGCGCGAATTCGTGGAGCTGGCGGCGGAGCAGGGGGGGTTCCGAATCCTTTGGGAAGGGACCGAGGTCGAAGAAATCGGGCGGGATCTTCATACCGGCAAAATCCTGGTGGCCATCGACCCGCGTTTCTTCCGGCCCGCCGACTCCGAGGGCACGTGCGGGGATCCCGGCAAGGCCGCGCGCCAGCTGGGATGGTCCCCCAAGATCCTTTTCGGCCAACTGGTGGAGCTGATGATGCGCGCCGACCTCGCCCGCGCGGCCGCCTGACCGGCCGTTCCGGGATGTACGGCCGGGAGAGATTGCTATAATTCCTTCCCGGAAAGAGGAGACGCATGCCGAACAAAATCGCTTTGATCACGGGGGTGACCGGGCAGGACGGATCCTATCTGGCCGAGTTCCTTCTGGAAAAGGGTTACGACGTCCACGGGATCATCCGCCGCACGTCCTTGTTCAATCGCGACCGCATCGAGGAATCACGGAACCTGGCGCGGCAAAGCGGTAAAGTCTACGAACTGCACTACGGCGATATGGGCGATTCCAGCAGCTTGAACCGCATCATCGCCTCCGTCCGGCCCGACGAGATCTACAACCTCGCCGCCCAAAGCCATGTCCAGGTATCCTTCGACGCCCCCGAGTTCACGGCGGACGTGGATGCGACTGGCGTGCTGCGCCTGATGGAAGCCGTGCGCATCAACAAACTGCAAAGCCGCGTCTATCAGGCTTCCACCTCGGAATTGTACGGGAAGGTCCAGGAGGTCCCCCAGAAGGAGACCACCCCATTCTATCCCCGTTCGCCCTACGGCGTCGCCAAGATGTACGCCTTCTGGATCGTGAAGAATTACCGCGAGTCCTACGGCATGCACGCGTCCAACGGCATCCTTTTCAACCACGAATCCCCGCGGCGCGGCGAAAACTTCGTGACGCGCAAGGTGACCCTGTCGCTGGCGAAAATCAAGGCGGGGCAGCAGAAGACGGTGCGGATGGGCAATCTGGACGCCCGGCGCGATTGGGGCTATGCCAAGGACTACGTCGAGATGATGTGGATGATGTTGCAGCAGCCCGAGCCGGATGATTACGTGGCGGCGACCGGCGAGATGCACACTATCCGCGAATTCATCGAGAAGGCCGCGCCCTATGCCGGCTACGAAATCGCCTGGGACGGCGAAGGCGTCAATGAAGTGGGCCGCGATCGCAAAACCGGCAAGGTGCTCATCGAGGTGGATCCCAAGTTTTTCCGGCCGGCCGAGGTGGAACAGCTCTTGGGCGATCCGACCAAGGCCATGACGAAACTGGGATGGAAACCGAAGGTGAAGTTCGAGCAACTCGTGGAAATCATGATGAAAGCCGATTTGAAGGCACAGGGCGTGGGCTAGGCGATGCGCATGCCCGGCAGGGCTCCCCGTGAGGCCCACCGGGCGTTGGCCGCGGCCGCTTTCGCTTGCCTCGGCGCGCTGCAATCCTTAGCCGCAACGCCGCCCCTCGACATCTCCGCGCGCGATCCCGCCTTCGCCGATTTGCGCCGCATCGAGGCGCGTTCCGGCATCCTCCTTCCCGGCCAATCCTTTCCCCAGCCGCTCAGGCCCGTGCGGGCCTGGCTGGATGGCGGCGTTCTCACCTCCTCGGACTCGGCGCGCCTCTTGGATCGCTTCCCTTTCGCCGCGGGCGGGGAAGCGGTTCGCTGGAGCGATAGCGCCCGGGGCAACCTCTTCCTGCTCTCGCCCCTGGCCGAAGCCGGAGGCGAGTTCGGCGCGGCCGGGGATACCGCTCCCGACCTGGCCCGAGGCGGGCTGGGGGCGCGCATCTACGGGACCTTGGGGGGCAGGCTGGGATGGTACACCCATGCCATCGTTTATTCCGAGGAGGCGGATCGCGCCTTATGGAGCCACCAATTCGATCCCGGGTTGGGGGAAACCTATACGGTCGAAAAGGGCGCCGGCGACAGCCTGCTGGACATGCGGACCTACAACCGATTCGAGTACTACGTGAATTACGACCATGATTGGTGGTCAATCCGGGCCGGACGGGATCATGTCCACTCCGGACCCGGGTATTTTTCGTCCCTGACCGCCACGCGCGAAACCCCTCCTTACTACCAGGCCTCCGCGCGCATCGATTTCGCCCCTTGGCTGTCCATCGAGGATGAATTGCTCCAGATGACCGATTCCTCCTTCGACGTGCTGAAGTACGCGAATCTGCACCGGCTCGCCTTCCGTCCCATGCCCTCGCTGCAATTGGCCTACGAGGATCTCGTCATCTACCAGGACCGCGATCCCGATCCGGCCTACCTGCTACCCTTCGTGCCGCTCACCTTTTCCGAGGCCAATAGCGGCGGGCGCGATAACGCCTCCATGGCCTTCGACGCGGCCTGGACCGCACCCGGCGGCCTTATGCTCTGGGGCCAATTGTTCCTGGACGATCTGCTGGGGCCGGCCACCCTCTTCGATAACTTCTGGGAGAACCGCTGGGCGGGGCTGGCGGGATTCCAATGGGTGTTGCCTGCGGCTTGGGCCGACGCCGACCTGGTGGCGGAGTATTCCCATGTGGAGCCGTGGACCTATAACGGCCGGTTGAACCACACCAGCTTCAAGCATTACGACGTCCCCAGCGCCAGCAAGCTGGGGCCCGATTCCCGCAGCCTGGACGTACAGGCCGGTTGGCGCTTCTTGCGCGCCTGGCAGATCCAGGAACGCTGGCAATGGGATACCAAAGGGACGGGGCGCGGGTCGATCTTGGGGACCATCCACGACGACGCCATCGACGGCCAGACCAAGGTCTGGTTGGGGGATGCGGAGACGGCTTGGTCGGCAACGCAGGAGATCTCCTGGTTCTACCGCCGCTTCGCGGAAGCGCGCTTTTGGTGGACGGAAACATGGGGAAAAGGCCGCGGAAGCCGATTCGGGGCGGAGGCGAAGGCCGGATGGTGAGCGAAGAACGGTTTCGCCTTAAGGAATTTTCGCTCTAGGAATTAGAGCGAGGGGCCGGTTGGTTCTGGTTGTCCGGCCCCGGTTCCGGAAGTAGTCTTCCCTACATGAGGGATGAACGGAACCTGGTCGGCGCATTCGCGATACTGCTCGCCACCCTGAACCCGCTCTGGGGCGCCCTGCCGGCGGCCCCCGTGCGCCAATTCCTGCCTTGGCAGGGGAACGTCTTCGCGGCCACGGACTCGGGCTTGTTCGTTTCGGCGGACACCGGAAGGACCTGGAATGCCGCGACGGCCGAATGGGCCGGGCGATCCGTCGACACCCTTGTCGAGGATGGCCGTACCCTCTATGCCATGGCCGCGGACACCCCCTATGCGTTGTCGGAGTCCGGCGCCTGGGTTTCCTTATGCGGAGGGGATTCCGGTAACGTTGCTTGTCCGGATTCCAAGGGTAAGCGAAGCTTGGCCGCGTTCGATTCGGGCATCGTGCTGCTCCGAAAATTCGACGGCTACCAATCCAACGATCAAGGCTCCACCTGGCGGGCCTGCGACCGTAACCTCGGTTATAATAACGGTCCGATTTTCCGGACCAGGAAAGGGCTCTATTATTTCGGAGAGGGAACGGGCATCTATACGGCCCACATCGCCCGCATCGCGGGGTCCGGGATCGATTCCTCCCGCGTCGGCCTGCAAGTACCGATGTGGCTGCCGCTTTATTCCTATACCCGGGTAAACGTCGTTTCGGATTCCGTCATCGCGCTCCACTTCATGGACGACCGGAGGCATAGCTACGATACGATGAACCCCTACTTTTCCATGGTTTCCCATGACGAGGGCAAAACGTGGGCGCGCGCCGTCTTGGGCTGGTCCCCCAACCGCGGCCTCGCCCAGGCGGATAGCGAGATCTATTACATCGACTCGACCGGCGCCTTGCGGCGGGGCTGGGTGGACCTCTCGGCAACGCTGCCGCCGAAGCCGGCCGTGGCGGGATCGGGATTCAAGGCATTAGCCTTCGCATACGACAACTTGCTGGCGGCCGATTCCATGGGAAGGGTCCTTCTCCTGCCGCGTTCGCAGTGGCATCATGATCGCATCGAACACTCCCTGCGCATCCAAGGACGGACCTACGGGAAGTTCGCCGATCTCGCCACGCCTTCATTCCGGGGCGAGATCTGGCTTGCGCCCGGCGACACTCTGCATGAGAAGGCCGTTGCCTCTTATGGCCAATACAATTCCTGCGGAGCGGACCTGGAATGCTGGAAGCAGTACACCCAGGTGTTCCAATCCTGGCACGCCATCGGCAAGGCGGAGATCCTTCCCGATACCCTTTCCCCAGAGGTAACGGTGCGAATGGGTACGGAAGCTGTCCAATTGGAACCGGTGTACGCGTCGGAGGCTTCCTTGGGCATTAGCGGACAGGCGCCTCCGGGCGAGCCCAGGGCCCGCCTTTCCCCCGCGGGCCTGGATTTGCGGATCGCCGGGGAGAGCAGGTCCGATTTGCGGATCCGGTTCGAGTCCATCGACCCCTCGGGGCGTTGCGCGAGCGCGGATCTTGAGCTGAAAGGCCGGAATGGGGACTATTCGATTCCCTTGGCGCTCATCCCCGGAGGCGCGGAAGCGGTCCGGCGGGGCCTGCGATGCTTCCGGGTCCGATGGGCCGGCGGCAACATCCGTTGGAAGCAATCGTTTCTTTGATGGAATGGATAACCTGCTGGGCTTGGGTCCCGTGGGTCCGTGACCCAAGGGATAACGGAGAACCAGGTAGAATGGTCCTTGCCCGGCGGCTAAAGCCGAAGTAAATTCGGGGAATTCTCCGGCTTCCGCGCGCCGGGCACTTCAGGAGCACTCGATGACCCGTCGCATTCAAGCCATGGCGGCCGTTTCAATTCTGCTTGCTATCATCCTGCCAGGTTGCGATGACGGCAATACCCCCTCGGTCACCACACCTCCCGATTCGGCAGCCACCGTTCCCCGGGGAACCATCCGGGATGGCGACGGCCACGCAGTCGAAGGCGCCGAGATCCGCGTCTTTCCGATAGGCTATTTGCCTCAGGCGGGGGATGCATTGGCGAAAACCGCTGACCCAGGCTCGCAGGCCTTCCGGGCGCGCACGGATGCCGAAGGCCATTTCGCCTTGCCCGCGTTAACGCCGGGTCTCTATAACGTCCTGGCGATGCGCTCGGGCGACGTGAGCCTGCGCGATTCCGTCTTCCTGCCGTCCCAGGTCGGAATCGAGGATACCTTACGGGCCCCGGCTTCCCTATCGGGCCGGGTCGAGCTCCAGCCCGGGGACGATCCCCGCGGATTCGCGGTGCAAGTCGTCGGCCTCCCGTACCGCGTCGGGCTTGATACCGCCGGGACCTTCTCTTTGACGGGGTTGCCGGCCGGCCACTTGCGACTGCGCGTCGCCCGGGACGGGGCTTCCGATTACCTCGAGGGTAACTTGGAGGTGACCTTGGTAGCGGGCCGCGGGAAATCCCTGGAAGATCCCCTTTCACCCGTCTATCTGGGCGTCCCCGCGGTGAGGGGGGTGAAAGCAATCATGGATACGGCCACCGGCGTCGTTACGCTCACCTGGAGCCGGCCCAACTCCCCGCTGATCGATCATTACGTCATCGTGCGCGAGAATGCGCCTTTGAATCCCTACAATCCGTATTGGTTCAACGTCGACGATACGGTATTCAACGATACCCTGTTCCCGATGGCGCGGACCGGTTTGCCCAATCCGCAGACCGGCCTGCCGGATCCAAGCGCGGTTTATCGGGACTCCAGCGTGGCCAAAGTGCAATACCGCGTCGCTGCCGCCGGGATCAACGATCTCAACGGGCCTTTCGCGGAAAGGATAAAGGTGGAAGCCCCGCAACCCTGGACGGTGACCACGCTTTTCTCCTTCGGGAGCGATAGCTCCTCCCTTGCGGTCCTGCAGGCGGGAGAGAGCGGGCAGGTGAGCGTTTCTTTCTCGAATCCCACCCGCAAGATCAAAAAGCTGGAATGGAAGGATGCCGCCGGCCATCGCATACGCATGAGCGAACCCGATGCGCGGCAAGGACGGGACACCTTGGGGATCGATGCCCTCGCATCCGGGGATTCCCTGCGCTTGCGGATCGAGGCTACCGACGCTTCCGGTTCGGTATGGAAGGATTCGCTTCTCGTCCTCGGCGCGCCCTGGAAACGCCTGGTCGATCGGCCCATCCCCGCGTACGGCATGGTGGGACGCTATCAGATCGAGCAGCCGATGGCGGCGGTAGGAGGCAAGGTCTACGTCTTCGGAAGCCGTGGCAGCCAATCCCATACGGCTGCGACCGTGTACGACCCGGCTTCCCGAACCTGGAAAACCTCGGCCGAGGCCCCGGCCTTGGGGACGGTCGTGGCGCAAGGAGGGAAAATCTATATGGCCGCCTCGAATACGCTCTATGCCTATTCGCCTCCGGCCGATGCCTGGGATTCGTTGGGAACCCTGGTCTCGCAGCCGAACACCTACGCGGCCAGGCCCCTATTCGCCGCCGGATCCCTGCTGGCGATCGGGAATTGGCAGGGCATATCCGGTTCCAGTTACCAATCCGGCAACCTGTATGATCCGGACGCGGGAAGTATGAGCGTGCTCGCTCCCGGCTATGGGTCATTCGCGCTTGTGTATGCCACGGCCCAAAAGGCGTACTTGTCGTCCGGTTACTACGGGCTCGCTTCCTACGCGTGGGAAACCGGCTCCTTCCAAAGCCTGCGCACTTCCACATACGGTCTGAGTCTGGGTAATTCGGCTAAGGTTGAGATTAACGGAGAGATCTATTTCGTCACTGCCGCCTCTACGATGCAGGCCTATGATGAAAAGAACGATGTGAACCAGACCCTGCCGGGACCGGGATTCGCGGCCGGAACCGTCTTCTCGTATTCTCCCGATTCCATTCCCGTCCAGGCCTATGCCGTTGGCGGACGCATTATTGCATTCGCCGTGGTCCGCCCCGGCTGGGTCGAAGCTATGAGCTTTCGACCGGGGGATAGCAAATGGAAGCGCGAAATCCCCCTCCCCATCCATGGCACCCGCATCGCGAGCGCCGAATCCGCGGGCACCGTTTACGTGCTGGGGTATTATGGCAAGGACGATGCCCGCGCGGAAGAACCGCCTTCATTTTACGCCTATCCCGCCTTACCGTGAACCCGCGCGCTCTAGTCTTTAGAGCGCGCGCTTTTCGGTCCCATATTGATTCGCGACCCCGCCGAAGGTTACCTTTGCGGCATGACCGCGCTTCCGGACATCCGTTCCTACACCGATTATCGGCTTTACCTGCGCGATAGATATGCCGCCGGAAAACGCCTCAATCCCGGCTTTTCGCATCGATACATCGCCGATACGGTGGGGGCTTCGTCCACCGGCTGGTTCTCGGATATGGTGAAAGGCCGCATTTCTCTTACCGGCACCTATCGAATCAAATTGACAAAGCTCTTGGGGCTGGGCCCGGCCGAATCCGAATACTTCGAGGCCATGGTCGATTACGCGCATGCGGGTTCGCTCGAGGAGAAGAACCGGCATTGGGAGCGCATGCTTTCCGGGAAGGATCTGAAGGTCGACTTCCTGGGCAAGGACAAATTCGATTACTACTCGAAATGGTATCATGCGGCCATCCGTGAACTCCTCTTGTTCCAGCCTTTCCGCGGCGACTATGCCGATCTGGGCCGGAGCCTGGTACCGTCCATCCGCCCGGACCAGGCCCGCAAGGCCATCAAGCTGCTCGAGCGCCTGGGGCTCATCGCCCAGGACGGCAACGGCATCCATCGCCCCACCTCGGCCATCCTTAAGAAGGACGCCGCCGAGAAGGCCTTGCATCTGGCCAATTTCCTGAAGGCGAACGCCGAACTCGGCATCGAAGCGCTGGAACGTTTTCCCAAGGAAGAGCGGGACATTTCGGCTTTGACCTTGGCGCTGCGGCCGCAGGATTTCGAACGGGCCCAGGAAGAGATCAAAGCGCTACGCAAAAGGTTGCTGGCCTTGAGCGAGAAGCCCGGGCCGGATAAAAGGGTTTACCAATGCAATTTCCAGGTCTTCCCGTTGACTCGGGCGACCAAGGCGACGGACGCGGCGCGGAACGGTAGCGCGCGGGAGGCACAGGCATGAACGGACTTTCTTTCTTGGGTAAGATGTTGCTTTTGTCGGTGGGCGGAGGCATGTGCCTGGCGACTTCGATGCTGGTCTCCGGCTGCCAGGAGAAGGAGTCGCCTTCTGGCCCCTCGTCCGTCGCCAGCGGGCGCGGCCGCATCTTCGGGACGGACGGAAAGCCCGCCGAAGGCGCCCAGGTGCGCATCGTTCCCGTGGAGTACCTTCCGCAACCGGCTTTGGCCAAGAGCGCCGCGGGCGTTTACATACGCACCGCCGATGCCGCGGGCGAGTTCGACGTGTCCGGCTTGCCCGCGGGCCAGTACAACATTATCGCCGAGAAGGATGGCCAAGCCTCCCTCAACGATTCGGTGATCTTGTCGGGGTCCAGCTCCCGGCTCCCGGACGACACCCTGTCCGCCCAAGGCTCGGTACGCGGGCGCGTGAGGGTGCAGCCCAATCATGAGCCTGCTTCCGTGACCCTGCAGTTGCTCGGCACCACGGTGTTCGCGAACGTCGACGCCGAGGGCCGCTTCGAGATAGGCGCCCTGCCCCGCGGTACCTACAACGTCCGCTTCGCCACTACCCTTCCCGATTACGTGGCCTTGTTTTCCGGCTTCAGGATCGAATCGGGAAAGGCGACCGATATCGCCGAACCCTTCGCGCTAGCCTATCTGGGCATCCCCATCGTGGAAGGGATTCGGGTGGACATGGATACGTTGCGGGGCTTGGCCCGGATTTCCTGGCACCCCGTCAAGAAATCCGATCTGTTGGGATACCTTGTACTACGTGACCCGCTCAACGCCCAATCGATCGCAGGGTCGCCGATCAACAATTCGCGGGTGACCGATACCTTCTACGTGGACACTCTTTATGGCGGCATCGGGGCGCAGGGAGCGGCGCGGGGTTGGGAATACCGCGTAATGGCCCAGACCAAGAACGGGAGGGCGGGGGAATGGTTCGAATCGGCGGCCCTGAACGCGGTGCCGCCGGTTACGGTGAAAACCCATCTCGCCTTGGCTTCGGACTCGCGCTTTCCCGGCCAGTTCAGCTTGAACGATACCGTGCTTTTCCGGGCGGCATTCGACAATGCGGGGAGGGGCAATCGCTCACTGGCCTGGATTTCCGGGAACGATACGTTGAGGAAAGCGGATCTGCATGACGCGGGGAGCGGCGAGGATACCTTACGCTACGTAGCCCCCAACCGCCCTTCGGACTTGCGGATCAAGCTCATCGCCCTGGATCAGGCCGGAACGGCATGGGATTCCTCTTTCGCGTACTCCATCGTGGCGGATAGACCGGTGGCGCACGCCGGCCGGGATACCATCATTTATCCGGGTGATATCATGCATTTGCATGGTCAGGGAACCGACCAGTTCGGGCGGATCGTGCGTTATGAATGGGATATCGGCGGAACGGGGGAATTCCGTACGGTGACGGCGGGGGATACCAGTTTCAAGGTGGAGGAGCAAGCCGTGGTGGATTATCCCTGCGTATTGCGCGTGACCGACGACGACGGGCAAACCGGATTGGATACCCTTTGGCTCAAGATTTATCGTTTTAAATCCGAGGCGCCCAGGCCGATCGCGGCGCCCCTCTGGAAACCATTCGGGGTAAGCCAACCGCATCTGGCCGAATTGAACGGAACGATCTACGTGCTCGGGGGCGGCGCCGGATCGGCGGAGGGCGGATTTACCTCTTACGACACGGCGACCGGAGTCTGGCGGGTCAGGGCCACCGCGGAAGCGAACGGCCCCCTCTACGTGGCGGACGGCCTGATCTGGCTTCCCCTCCGCGATGGCCTGCGGGCCTATGATCCGGCCGCCGATGCCTGGTTGGCCAAGGCGCCCCCGCCGGTCCCGACCGCGGCGGACGATCGTTTCTCCGCGGTGGCGCTCGGCGATTCGCTCTACGTGCTTTCCGGCTCGGGCCAATGGCAATGCTATCACCCGGCAAGGGACGAATGGACGATGCATCCGGCTCCTTACCGGACCACGGCAAGCCCGTGGTTAGCCCGCGTTCTGCCCATCTGGAATGGCGGACCATCGGATTTGATCGCCTTCGGGGGCCGCGTTCTCGGGGTTTATCCCAATGCCAACGAAACCACCTACGACCCGGCCCTGAACGCATGGACCCTGAACGGGAACAACATAGGATACTGGTACCGACACGTACCCGCAGGGGTAGTCGATGGGGATCCCTACGTTTGGGTGCACCAGAATCTACGGAAAACGATAACCCCCTCCGGCGGGATTGACTACCAAAATAATTGGTACTGGCCTATCAACGTCGCGGACGATAGCCTTGGATACGATTTGGCTTTCCATTCCATAGGCGGATCCCTTTACAGCATCAGCCTGGATTCCCTGCCGGGATTCCTGGACGTGGGCTCCCAGCCCTCCCGTGCCTGGCAAATCGATCCCGCTTATTATAAACCCGCGGTTTTCCCCGTAAAAGGAACCCGGGCCGCCTCCATAACCGCCGGCGGAAAGATCTACATTATGACCTGGTATGACGCGCCTCCCGCCGGGGAAAGCGACTATCCTTCCTGGTATCAGTTGACGCCTTTCTGAAACGGAGTTCCCGATGCCCTCTCGCGCCGCAATCGCGCTGGCCGCGCTGACCTGCGCCGGACTCGCGCTTTGGGGGTGCGGCGACGACCGCGTTGCGGGCACCGAGGTGGAGAACGAGATCGGGTACGTCTTCCAACCGGGCGGCGGCCCGGCCGCCGGGGCGGAGGTGCGCGTGATCCCGGTGGGCTACAATCCCCTGCCCGGGGCCGCGAAAGGCACGGCCGGAGCCAGCAAAAGCGCGGCGGGGGTCTATAAGCTCGAAACCGATGCGCGCGGGAGCTACAATCTGCACGGCATCCCTGCCGGCCAATACAATATCCTGGCGGCCAAGGAAGGCCTGGCCGCGTTCCGCGACTCGATCAACATCGATGGATCACCCGGGGTCCTGGCATCGGATACCTTGGCCCCCACCGCCGGGCTTTCGGGAATTGTCCAGCTACAGCCCAACCACAATCCCGCCACGGCCACGGTCCAATTCCTGGGGACCACGATATACGCCAACGTGGATGCGGCCGGTCGCTTCCGCCTGGAGGGCCTGGCCGCCGGGATCTACCAAGCGCGAATCGCCACCACCCTGCCCGAATACACCTCCCTCTTCGTCCGCTTCACCGTCGCCGCCGGTACGTCGACGGCCTGGCCCGATACCTTGCGGCCGGTCTATACCGGAATCCCGGTAATCGAGGATCTCAAGGCCGATTACGATACCGCGAGCGGGGCGGTCCGGCTTTCCTGGGCGAAATCGGACTATCCGAATCTGATCGGTTATCTGGTGTACCGCGACACCCTCCTGGCCCGATCCCTTTCGACCCAACCCATCAATAAATTCCGGATCGTGGATACGGTCTACGCCGATACCCTGGCCTGGACCTTGGCATCGGCGAACGAGCCGGATCAACATTGGGAATACAGGGTGGCCGTCCTCGCCAGCAACGGCAAGCCGGGTGAGACGTTCCTTTCGGTCCCGGTCACGGCGGTATCGCCCGCGACCCGCAAGACCTTCGTCAGCCTCGCGACGGAAGGCGCCCAGGCGGAAATGGCCACGGTAGGCGGCCCCATCCGGATTATCGCGCGTTTCCGGAACGCGACCCAGGGTAATGCGCATGTTACCTGGTTCTCCGATGCCTCGGGAAGTCCCGTACGGGAGAAGGACGTGGACGGGCGCCAAGGGGCCGATACCCTGGAGACGAAGGCGCCGGATTCGGCCGGGCCTTTCGGATACGAAGTCCGCGTGACCGACGCGGCCGGCCGGATATGGTCGGCGGATACCTCCCTGCTCGCGGTGCGCTGGAAGCGTGGGAAGGACCGGCCCTGGCCCGCCTACGCTTCCGCGGGCAAATTCCCGTACGATATGCCTATCGCAAGCATAGGCGGAAAGGTGTTCGTGATGGGCAGCCGCGGGGAGTATTCGCACCCCGCCCTGACCGTCTACGATCCGGCGTCGGATGCCTGGCGCATGGGCTCCGAGGCTCCGGTCCTGGCTGAGCCCGTCCCCGTAGGGGGGGCCTTGTACCTGATCGCGGACAGTTCCCTGTGGGCTTACGATCCCGCCGCCGACGCCTGGACGGCTCGGGCGGCCCCGCTGGTTCGCCGCAAGGACTTTACCCCGGTTCCGGCCCTGGCCGTAGGCGGGCGGTTGATCGCCTATGACGGCGTCATCCTTACGCGTGAAAACGGCAATGGAGACTACTTGCCGTCTTCGATGGAAGCTTACGACCCGGCCGCCGATTCCTGGACGCGATCGGCGCCTCCCTATAGCTTGGCCCCGGCGAAGCTGGTCGCTTACGGAAGCCGCCTTTTCAAGACCGGTTTCCGGACCTTGAGCGAATACGATTCCGGGCAGGACAAATGGAACGTCATCAGCACGGGGATGCCCGCCGAGGCGCTGGCTCCCATGGCGGCATTGGACAATGCCCTGAACTTCCTCTATGGCGGACGCCTGGTCGCAACCCTCCTCCTGGACGGGAACGTGGCCGACTATCGGGCCTCGCTGCCGGTCCTGCCGGCCTATACGGATTATTCCTTCCAGGTCCTGGACGGCCGCATCTACGGGCTTTTCCAGACCGGCACCGATCGCATTACCGTCATCACCTATCGCCGCGCGGAGAACAAGTGGAGCATCGTCGAGCCGATCGCGACGCAGGGCAACCGGTTCGCCTGCGCGGTGGCGGGCGATTCCTTGGTGGTCATCTCTTTCTACGACAGGACGCTCCCCGATCGATACGATCGTCTCCCGGCGGCCTACGTTTATCCCCCGCAGCCCTGAAGAACCGGAAAAGAGGACGGCTCGCCGGCCCCGGCGTAAGGATTGCCGCGCCCGGGACTTCGTCCACGCTCTGAAGATTAGAGCGCCTCCCGGCGCATCGCGGGCAGTTCGGCCTCGCCGTGGAAATAGTTTACCGGCATGACCAACGCTGCCGCCTACCAAGCCGCTTATGCTCGCCAACAGGAAGATGAAATCGCCGGAACGTCGTTGCCTTCCGTTTTCGTCCGCCCCGGAGGGAACGATGCATGGAGGCATCGAAGGATGCTGGAAATGGCCTTGCCGCTGCTGCACGCCTGCCATGGCGCGACCTGGATGACGGTGGGGGACGGCAACTACGGATCGGATGCGAACTTCCTCGCGCGCCGCGGCGGGCGCGTGGTAGCGACCAGCATCACCGATAAAACCTTGAAAGTGGCCCGGAGCCTGGGCTACGTGGAGGCCATCCGCGCCGAGAACGCGGAATCCCTGACGCCCAAGGACGATGCTTTCGATTTCGTTTTCTGCAAAGAGGCGTACCACCATTTCCCCCGGGCGCCCATCGCCTTCTACGAAATGCTTCGCGTGGCGCGCATGGCGGTGGTGCTTATCGAGCCGGCGGACGGTCCCGAACGCATTCTGGATCGCCTGCGTGCGGGCTTCAAGCGGATGCTCAGAGGCGATGCCAGCCTGGATTTCGAGCCCAGCGGAAATTTCATTTTCCGGCTCGATATCCGCGAAGTCTCGAAGATGGTGGCAGCCTCGGGTTATGCCGGCATCGCTTGGCTTTCCTTCAACGATTTTTACCACCCCGCTTCCAGCCGAGGGGAATACCGGTTGCTCTCGCCCCGTACCTGGCTATTGCGCCTGGGGATCGCCGTCCAGGATCTGTTCTGCGGCCTGCGCCTAATGCGGCCGGGCCTGGCTTGCGTCATCGCCTTCAAGGAACGTCCCGAGGCTTCCGTACGGACCGCCTTGCGGATGGGCGGATTCCGGTTCCGATCCTCCCCGATCAACCCTTACGCCAATACACCAGATTCCATGGTCCCTCCCGCGTCCGGGATGGGGAGCTATATTGGCTAGGCTGCAGATCGTATCGCGGAAAGGCTGCCGGCGTAACAGCGGGAACCGAGGCGCTTACCCGAACGACTCAATCTTCTCAGAGCCATCCGGCCCTATCGGCGCCAAGCGCCTTACCCCGGTGAACTGCAAGAGGACGTTCCACAAGTAAACCGGATTCAAGATCAGGTAGCGACGCCATAGCCGCTTTGGCTCCTGGATCAGGCGGAACAGCCACTCCAGGCCGCGCTTCTGCAGGAAGGGCGGCGCCTGCGGCAAGGTGCCCGCGTGGAAGTCGAATGCGGCGCCGACGGCCAGGATCGGCATAGAAAGGGCTTCCCGATATTCGAAGGCCCACACCTCCTGGCGCGGGCAGCCCAGTCCCACGAACACCGCCTTGGCCCCGGAGGCTTTAACGCGGCCGATCACCGTTTCCCGCTCGCCGGCGTCCAAGCGGCGGAACTTCGAGGGCTCCATGCCCGAAACGATCAGGCCCGGGAATTTGGCCTTCAGGTTGGCGGCGAACTTCTCCAATACCCCGGCTTGGCTGCCGTACAGGTAGATCCCCAGGCCGGCCCCGGCCATGGCCTTGGCGGTCAAGAGGGTGAGGTTGGGACCGTAAACGCGATCGGCCAGCGGTTTGCCGTGCAACCATTTCAGGGCCCAGCGCACCGGCTGCCCGTCGGGGACCACCAGATCGAGACCGTTGAGGCGCCGCGCGTGGACGGGATCCTGGAAGCCGGTCATGACGCCATGGACGGCGAGTGCGCTCACCGAACAAGGCCGGCCCGCGCGGGCCGCCTCCACGATGGATCCCACGGCGTACTCGTAATCGACGGCGTGCACGTTCACGCCCAGGACGGGGAACTTCCCGAGGTTGATCATGCCGGAACGGACCAGCGATCCTTGTTGTATTCGAAGATTTCCTTCAGGATGCGCGGCACGTCGTAGCGGATGCGCCAAGACGGGTAGCGCTGCTTGAACTTGGACAGATCGCTGATGTACCAGATGTGATCGCCGCTGCGGTTATCGTCCGAATAGGAATGGTTCATCTTGCGGCCGGTGATCTGCTCGCACAGATCGATGGCCTCCACCATGGAGCAGTTGCTCTCGCGCCCGCCGCCGATGTTGAAGACTTCCGCGCTGACGGGGCTCCGGAATACTTCATCGAAGGCGGCGATGAGATCGGAAGAGTGGATGTTGTCCCGCACCTGCTTGCCCTTGTACCCGAAGATGGTGTACTTGGAACCGGTGGCGGCGCATTTCATGAGGTAGGCGAGGAATCCGTGCAGGGCCGTGCCGCTGTGGTTGGGGCCGGTGAGGCAGCCGCCGCGGAATACCGCGGTATGCATGCCGAAGTAGCGCCCGTATTCCTGCACCAGGACGTCGGCCGCCACTTTGGAGGCCCCGAAAAGCGAGTGCTTGCTCTGGTCGATGCTCATGTCCTCGGCGATGCCGCGACGGTAACGGTGCGAGGGATCGATTTCCCAGCGTTTCTCCTGTTCGACCAGCGGCAGGAAGTTGGGCAGGTCGCCGTAGACCTTGTTGGTGGAGGTGAAGATGAACACCGCTTCGGGGCAGTTCTCGCGGGCGGCCTGCAACATGTTCAAGGTGCCGTTGGCGTTGACGGTGAAGTCCGAGAAGGGATCTCCGGCGGCCCAATCGTGGGAAGGCTGCGCGGCGGTGTGGATGATGAGCTTGATGTCCTTCCCGTAGGACTTGAGGAGGGCGCGGATGCCCTCCGTATCGCGGATATCCATGTCCCTGTGGACGTATCCCTTGACCTCCGCCTCGAGGCGCTGGCGGTTCCAGGCGGTGGAGGCCTCGGCCCCGAAGAAGAATTTTCGCATGTCGTTATCGATGCCGACGACCTGCATGCCTTTGGCGGCGAAGTGCCGGACCGCTTCGGATCCGATGAGTCCGGCGGAACCGGTGATGAGTGCGATGCTCATGGACGCTCTCCCAGGGACGGATTCAGGACAGATAGCGGCCGCGCGTGCCGCGGCTGCCCGAAGGGGCAGGCAGGCAAATTTAGCATTCGGCCGGGTAACTGTCTCCGCCGGGATCCCCCTTTTGCTATTTTGGCCGCACCAGACGACGGAGACGGCCCCTGCGAATCGGAATCTTCTTCAACGCGCGCCGCAACCAAGGCGGGCTCTACCAATACGCGGTGCGCCTGGTGCAATGCCTGGCCGCCTACGGCCCCGCCGGGCACGAGTACGTGCTGTTTTCCGCCACCTTGAAACCCCTGCCCTTCGAGGTCGCGAATCCGAAATGGAAGGTGATCGCCCTGTCCCGCGCGTCCCTATTCCCGCGTCTGGGCATCGAGGCGGCCCTGATGTACCTGGCCAAGCTCGGGTTCATCCGGCGCCTTCCGGTGCTGCCCCGCTACCGGGCCGTCGATCGGGAGAAGATCGATCTGATGCTCTACGTCAAGCCATCGATCCAATCCTTCCTCTGGCCATATCGTTCCGTCTTCCCGGTACATGATTTGCAGCACCTTTGGCAGCGGGAGTTCCCGGAGGTTTCGGCCGGAGGCGAATGGTCGCGGCGGGAATACATGTACCGCAACGCCGTACCCGCGGCGGCGGCCATCCTGGCGGATTCGGATACCGGCGTCGAGGATGTCCTGCGGGCCTACGGGCCTCCGCGAGCGCGGGTCCATGCCCTGCAGCACCTGGCCCCTACCCATTTCCTGCCGCCCGTGACCCCGGCCGATCTCGAGCGCACGCAAGCGGCTTACCGTTTGCCGCCGGAGTACCTGTTCTACGGGGCGGTCTTCTGGCCCCACAAGAACCATGCGCGCCTGCTGAAGGCGATGCGCCTGCTCAAGGACCAAAAAGGGTTTTCGGTTCCGCTCCTCCTGGCGGGCGGTCCCCGTTTCGAATACGAGCGGCTGGCGGCCCTCAAGGACGAGCTGGGGTTGGGCGATCAGGTGCGTTTCCTGGGCTACGTCCCGGACGAGGACATGTACCCCTTGTACCGGCAGGCGTTGGCCTTGGTGATGCCCACCTTCTTCGGGCCCAGTAACATCCCCTTCCTCGAGGCGTGGGCCAACGATTGCCCCGTGCTGACATCCAACGTGCCCGGCCTGCCCGAGCAAGTGGGGGACGCTGGGCTCGTCTTCGACCCGCGCAGCGAGCAGTCCATCGCCGACGCGATCTGGAAGCTCTATACCGATGCCGAGGCGCGGGGGCGCATGATCGCCAGCGGGCGCGCCAAGGTGGCCGCGTGGACCCCCAAAGAATACGCCGCCCGCCTCTCCGGCATCCTGGATGCGGCCTATCGGGCCGCGCCTTAGGCTCGCCGAGGCTTCAACCCCGCCTGATTTTCCAAAGGATCTTGCGCAGGATCACGCCCGGCCTGCGGCGCGTGCGCCTGAAATAGTCGGCCACGGCGCGCCGGCCCTCGAGGTTTTCCGCCAGGGGGAGCCGCTCCACCCGCAAGCGGCGATCGGCCACCTCCACGTCGAAGACGGCGGTATCGGGGTTATGCGTGCCGCCTCCGTCGTTGCCGATGTTGTTCAGCATGGAAACGCCCGGGTACAAAGTGAGCATCCCCTTGAGGAAAGCGGTCGCGTACCAGCGGATGGCCCACGAGTCGTTCTTGCCCGCGATCTGGCGCTTGAGCATCCGCGTGTAGGGATAGGCGCCGTCCAGATCGAATTCCCGCGTGAGTTTGCGCGCGCGCAGCTCGGCCAGGAGTTTCGGCCCGTCGGGATCGAAATGCGACCAGGCCCGCGCCCAAGTGGCCCATCCCCAGCAATCGGCGCCGCGCAGGAAAAACGTTTCCGGCAGGGCGCGTCGCACCGGGAAGATATAGGCGGCGATGCTGGCCACCTGCCCGTCGTCCCGGTATAGTTCCAGGCCGTCGTTCATGTAGCGAAGGAAATGGGGCGAAGTCACCATATCGTCCTCGAGGACGATGACGCGGCCATGGGCGCGCACCAGATCGGTCACGCCGCCCACGATGGAGCGGGAAAGGCCGAGGTTGCTTTCGCGCTCAACCAGGACCGCCCGCTTGAATCCACGGAGGTCGCGCAAGGCAGCGCGTAGCGCCTGTACCTTGGGCAAGTCGGATTCCCGCTTCGGGCCGTCGGAGAAAATGGTCAGCTCGCTTTCGGCGGCCAAGGGGTTGGCTCGCAGCGCCTCCAGGGTACGCAGGGCGTGGTCGAGGCGATTGTAGACGAAGAGGGCGACGGGAGCAAGGCGCATCCGCGGGAAAACTAGCAATCCGGCCGCGTCATGGACCTCGGCGCGCGGCGGCGCGGGCCGGTGGCAACAGGTCCGGGGCGCCCGGCAGGATCAAGCGCGCGGCGGCGGGGCTTCCGTCGGGGAGCGCCCGTTCCAGCAGGCCCCGTGGCCCCGCGGAGTAGGCGCGGGCTTTGCCGGCGAGGGCGAGGCGGAGGAACGGCGCCTGCCCGGTCCGGCCTTTCCAAATGATTTTTCCATCCAGCGCGCAAGTAATGCCCGCGCTATCGGTCCCGCATTGGTAGTTGCCGGCCCAGGCCCCCAAGGCGCGGGGGTTGGATACGCCGTGGATGCGTTCTTCGCGTACGCGTTGGCCCGGAAGCGCGCCGCAGAGCACGTTCGCGCGGGCTTCGTTGCCGTACATGTCGCCTTCCGCGATGTAATCCCGCTTCGCGTAGAGCTGTATGTCCCGGTTGTGGAAAAGGATGTTGCCCGTAACCTTATGGTTACGGGTATTGTGGAGGAAGATCCCGATGTCCGCGTTGGCTACCACGTTGCCGGATACCTCCATCCCCCAGGTGCCATCGTCAAGGTAAATGCCAATGGCGCTGGTGGAGGCATCGCCCGTACCCTCGGCATTGCCCAAGGTATTCAGGACCGAGTTTCCCCGGATAACGGAGCCGGTGGATCCCGGTTTGGCGTAATCGCCGGCCCAAGTGTAAATGCCTCCCGCGTCGTCGAGGAGCAAGCAGGAGGAATCCACCAGGTTGGATTCGATACGCGCGTAGCGGCCCTCGAAGCGGATGCCGCACTGGGCGGATGCGATGAAGAGGTTCCCCTCCGCCTCCACGCTGTCGCCGTAGAATTCCAACGCGTTCCCGCGGCAGCATTTTCCGCCGAAGCCGGCCCTTCCCAGCCGATCGGGGACCCCGGTGCCGTGCACCAGGTTCTTCCGGAAGCGGGAGCGTTTTCCATCGAGCCGGATGCCGGATCCGACGGCCCCCTCCACCGTGTCCCGCTCCAGGAGGAAACCCGAGCCCGATAGCCCGATCCCCTCGCCCCCGGGATAAAGGATGGCGCAATTACGAATCGTGATCCCTGTCGCGGAATCTATTTGGATACCGGGGCCCGCCGGGCCGAAGAACCGGAGGCCCTCGATGCGGATTCCCGCGGTCCCCATCCCTTCGAATCCGGTCGTACGCGTCGAAGCCTCGAAAACGTGGCCCGTCGCGCTGTCCCCGGGGGGAATGAAAAGGTAGAGGGTGCCGGAGGCCGGATCGGGGGCCCATTCCCATGCGGTATCCAAGGCGGCCGGGCAGCCGTTCAGGAAGAAGCCCTGGCCCGCGCGCAAAGGATAATTGGCCGGACGATCGGGACGATAGATGCCGGAATCCGCATAGCCTGCCAAGGCGCGCGCATCGAGGGAGAAGCGTTGGCTGCGGAGATGGAGCGCAGCGCCTTCCCAGCGGGAACCTGGCAGAGCGGGGGCCGGGAGGGGCGGGGCCCGGAAAGCCGAGTCGCCCAAGGGCGCGGCGATGGGGAGGTATCCGCGGTTCGGGTAGCGCGCGATAGGGAGCGGCTTCCCGTCGCGGAAGAGCTGCGTTACGGGACCGGGCGCGGGCGCGGCGAAGATGCGGCCGTGGACCTGGGCCCAGCCTTCCACCAGGGCGGTTCCGCTTACGACGGGCGAAGCGCCCCGGCCGTAGGCCCCGTATACGATAGGATGCCGCTCCGTTCCCGGCCGCGCGGCCCGCAGGACGCTCCGGAAGGTATCCCCGCGCCTCAGCAGCACGCTGTCGCCTGGCAAAAGCCCGGCGGAATCGAGCCGGGCCAGGCTGCGCCATGGCGAGTCGGCCCGGGCGGCCTGCATTTCCGAACGGGAATCATCGCCGTCGCCGGCGAGATGGTAGGCGACGGGCCCGCGCGCGACGGCGGCTCCGGACAGGATCAATGCGGCGGCTGCGCCGACCCGCGCCATCGCCAGGGATCGGCAGGCCGGCTCGCGCCTCACGCCGCGCCTATCCGGCTTGGCGGCGACTGCCGTTCCCGATACTGCAGCCATCCGAATAGCAACGCGGGTAGGATGACGGATTCGTAGGTGGGGAAGGAGCGGTGGGCGAAGCCTACCAGGAAGTGCATCAGGAACCACAGTACGATAAGGGCGGAGGCGCATTTGCGCCACGGATCGGTCTCGGCGCGGAAGCCGCGCAGGGCCGCGCCCGCGGCCATCAGGATGGCGGCCAGGTAGATCAGGAAGCCGAAGCCGCCGGTCTCGTACAGCAAGCGGAAGTATTCATGCTCGATGGTGGGGTGGCCGTCTTCGAGCAGGATTTTTCCCATCAACTGGTGCAGGAAATCCGAAGTACCCAGGCCATGCCCGAAAAGGGTGAAATTATCGATGACGCTGTAATGGAATTCTTGGAAGTGGATGAGGAGCCCTTGGTCCTTCCCCGAGATCGCGCCCCCGAGCCGCGCGGCGATGCCTTCGAAAGGGCCCGTCCCGTCTTTCTGGAACGCGAAGGCGGCGGCGAAGACGGCTCCGGCGAGGCCCAGCCAGGCCAGGGTGGAGATCTTGATGCGCTTGCCGAAAACCAGGTATATCAGGGAGCAAAGCACGCACGACGCGAGGGAGGAAAGCGATTGGGTGAGGAAAAGCGCGGCGATGGCGGTTAATAGGCCTATGACGTAGCGCGGTTTGCGGTATTCCAGGAGGAAGATCAGGTTGGCCAGGGCCAGTACTCCGCACAGATAACTGAAGGCGATGAATTCCAACACCCAGGAAACGCACCGGTAGTCGCTTTCCTCGAAGCCGTAGCCTCGGTGGAAGATGCTCGATGAGTTCTCCAGCAGGTAGGCGTTCTGGGAGGTCGCCAGGAGGTACAGCTCTATATATTCGTGGAAGAACTTCTCCGCGATGGCGGTGGCGGTGAGTACGATGCCGAAGATCAGGGCGAGGGAAAACAACCTTCGGAAGTCCACGCCCTTGGAGGCGGCGAAGCGCCCGGCGAAATAGGCCATGATCCAGGCGAACTCGGAAATCAGATTATAGACTATACCGTATGCCATCTGGCCGTCCAGGCCATAGCGGAGATCCCAGAGCGAAGCCGCGACTCCCGCCCCGACCCAGGCCAGCATGGCCCTTTCGTAACCCCGTAAGCGGCCGGGCAGAAGCAGGCCGCGCCAAGACAGAATGATCAGGATGATGAACCCGATTAGGCGCACCTTGAAATTGATGAGGATAGTGATCCCGTTCTGGAAGAAGCTCAGGAAGATGAGCAGCCCGAGAGCCCATTGGAGGTACCGTTCCCGTCCAGCGACCGCGGTCGTTGCCAGGGGCCGGGTGGCGTCCGCGGAAGGCGCCAGCGCGGTCATGCGAACAAGGCCAGGTAGGCGTCTTCCTGGCGTTCCCATAGGTAAGGGCACTGTTGACCGGGGCCGGCGGCGGGGCCCGTGCCCGGTTCGGGAAGGGCGCGCACCGCGGCGGCGATGCCTTCCGGGGTGGTTTCCGATAAGCACGCGCCCAGGCGGTTCTTGGCCACCACCTCGAGCAAACCGGGATGGTCGTTGGTGATGACCGGCTTCCCGCAATAGATGAACTCGTACAGCTTGTTTGAAGCGCACCAATAGTTGTTGAGGCTGGAGTTGCGGTAGAACACAAGGCCGATGTCGCCGGCCGCGATATGGTCGAGCATCTCGGCGTTGGGGATAGGCGGGTGGAAGTGAACCCTGCCGCCGAGACCCAACTGGGCGGTCACGGCTTCCAAGTCCTTTTCGTAGCCTTTGAAGGCGGGGCCTAGCAGGACGAGCGCATAGCGATCGTCCAGCAGGGCCATGGCGCGGATCATGCTCTCGATTTCCCGGCCCGGGCCGAGCACGCCCGTGTAAAGCAGGATGCGCGTACCGCGCGGGATCGCGAAACGCTCCCGCAGGCGATCGCGTCCCGAAAAGGGATAGCGCCCGGAAGGGAAGTTCTCGACGAGGGCGATGCCGTCCTCCTTGAGTCCGTGCTTCTTCGCGAAGTAGGCGCGTCGATGGCGCTCGGGTTGTATGAAAGCATGGCAACGGGGCACGGTCAATCGCTCGATAAGGGACCAGGCCGCCTTGCGGGCCCCGTCCTGGGATTCGGGGAAAAGCTCGTGGGCATCGAACACGATGCGCGCGTGGCGGGAGTAGAGGGCCCCGGCGATAAGGGTGTTGAGATCGTTGCATTGCACGATGTCGGGCTTGATATCGCGCAGACGGGCCAGGGCCCAGAAGTTGAACTGCAATTGGCGCAGGAAGTTCCGGGCCGCGCTTTTGACCAGGAGGTGGGGATATTCCACCAGGTCGATACCCAGGCGCTCGCGATCGACCTTGGTGCCGGTATGACCCCATTGGATCAGGACCACCCGGTGGCCGGCCGCCTTAAGGGTGGCGATTTCTTTCTGGACCCGCCCGTCGGTGTTGATGTTCCCGATGAGCAGCATGGCGACGGTCTTCACGGATCAGGCCTGCGGCCGCGCGATGTCCCCGTACAAGGCGGCGAGCGCGCGGCGTTTCTCCAGGGCTATCGCCAGGGCGGCGCCGGCCAGCAGGCCGACGAAGACGAAGAAAGTGACGATCTTGCGCTTCATGGGGGCGGTCTTGAATATGGGTACCTCGGGCGCATCGAGGACATCCACCGCGGGCATGTCCTTGTGCTCGTCGAGCTTGGCCATCTCGTATTCCTTGCGCAAGGTGAGGAATAGCTCCTCGTTGATGTGCATATCGCGCTGGTAGCGGGCCTGCTGCAGGAAGATATCGGGCGAATTGGTGGACAATAGGTTGCGTTCCTTGAAGGTGCGGAGGTGATCCTCGCTCTCCTTGAGGCTCTCCCCGGCCTCGTTCACGCGGTTCTCCAGGAACTCCCGGTAGCTGGATTTCTTGGACGAGACCAGCCTGCGGTAATAGGCATTAAGGTCGGCGATGAGGGTATCGGCCAGGTCCTTACAGAGTTGCGGTTCCGGGGTCGTGACCTCGATGTAGAGCACGCCGGAATGCTTGTCGGTGGAGAAATCGATCTTCTTCTTGAGCGACTCGATCAGGTAGTAATCCTTCAGCGCCTGGGTTTCGCCCTTGATGCGGTAGATCTCCATCAGATTGGCCGGGCGCCCCAGGCGGGCGGAATAGTAAGGCTTGGCGGCGATCACCTTAAGGAAGGTATTCGTCTTCACGATGTCGGCCAGGATATCGATGGGATCCTTGGCCTGGGCCCCGCCCAATCCCAGCTTCTCGCCCAGGTTGAGGAGGTTGCCGATGCCCTGGGGGGCGGCCTGCTTGGCCGGATACAGGGTGGCGGTAGTGGTATAGCTCACGGGCAGGAAGAGGGAGGCCACCCCCGAGATGACGCCCGCCGCCGCCGCGATCCCGAGGATGAGGAGCTTACGCCGGTAGAGGATGCGGAGGTAGGGGAGCAAGCCTTCTTCATTCATGGGAGCCATTCAATATACCATTTCACGGGGGATTCCCCGGCGGGCGCGAGCACGGCGACCTGCGCCGGGGCTTTCTCGCCGTAGGCGGGCGAAGTCTCGGACGCGGCGAGCGACCACGGTCCCGGGTCCGCGCGCACCGCGATGCGGACGCCGCCGCTTTCCGCGTCCACTCCGCTCCCGTCGGCGCGCAGCGTAAGGCTTACTCCCGGACGGAAATGGAAACGGACTTCACGGCCGGGCAGAGCGCAGACGTCCGTCCCATCGAGCCGGCCTTCACCGAGGCTAAGGGTCCGCTCATGGGGCGTACCGAACCCCGCGTGCCGGCCCGCGACGCGATCGGGCTCGAGGAAGAGAAGCGCAGCGCGGCTGCGGTTAATCAGCATGAACAATCCCGGTCGCGTATTCTCCCACGGATCCTGCTCGCGACCGGCCACCGCCAGGGTACTATGCCAGGCGGTCGAGCGGAAGCGGTTGCGAGCGTCCCAATCGGCGGTGTACAGGTAGCTGCCGCGGTCTTCCAGGAACACCCTTCCGCCCACCGCCAACTCGAAGGAGAGCTGGTCGTTGTGGGCGTGACCTCCCGAGCCTAGCTGTCCGATCGGGCCGCAGCGGAAGCACAGCCAGGCGGGACCCCGGCGCAGGACGTACAACCCGAAATCGGGATAGGCCCGGGGAGAAAGGGCGGTAGCATTCGATCCCGTAAGCGGATGGCCGCGGTAGGAAGGAAAGCGTCGCCCGCCCAAAATGCCGCCCACCAAGGCGGTCTCGCTCGCCGCCCGGCCGGCGTAGGCGGCGAAATCGGCGCGGCCGAAGAATCCGTCGATGGCCGCCACCAGATGGCGGTGATCGAGGAAATCCTCGCTCCCCCCCGCCGGATCAGGCTGCGGGTACAATTTCAGGAACCGGCCCGAATCGTTGTCGCCGATTTGCGGGACGCGGCCGTCGGGCCGGGTGATATCGAGGGTGAATTCGGCGGCCCGCTCCAGACGCTCGAAGTACCAGGGCGGGAAGGGTTGCCGCGAGGAACCGGCCCAGGGGTAACCGGGAAGTTCCCTGTAGGCGAAGAATCCGGGATGATGCCTGCGATGGGCGGCGGGAGCGGCCAGCGCGGCCTCGCGGCGCCCATCGGGGAGGGCCAAGAAGGCGGCGGTGGCGTAGGCCAGCATTTCCGCCGAAAGGCGATGATAGCACGTCGAGGCCTCGAAGTTGGCCCCGTCGGGCAGGAACTGGATGCGGGCCTCGGCGATCAGCTCGCGCACCGCGAAGCCGAGCCAGGCATCGCTCTCGATGGCCGGCGGGAGATGGCAGGCCGCCACGCACAGACCCGCGATATCGGCCAGGTAATGGTTGCCGCGCAGGCCCGGGCCCCACTCCAGGTTGCGCACGATGTGCCGCGCATGCTCGTACGTCCCGCGGGCGAAGGCGTCTTCGAAAAGGGAATCGAACACCGCTCCTTGGGCGCGGAACAGCTCCCAGGCGAAAAGCCAATTGGCGATGCGGATGCCCACGTCCATGGTGCAGCCCCAGGCGGCGCCGAATCCGGGAGGGCAGGCGGATAGGAAATCCAGGATCTGGTCGCGGAATTCCCGCGCATAGTCCTCCGAGGCGGAAAAGCCTTCCTTTCCCGCGCGCGCCTCGCCGCTGGCCCAGGCCAGCGCGGCCAGATGCTGCATGCGCGACAATTCCCACGGTACCTTGATGTCGGCCCCGGGGGTGGATCCATAATTGAGATCGGCATGCCAACCATCGGCCGGCCAGCGATGGCCCGACTTGAAATCGGCATGCCAATCGATGGGCCGGTATCCCGTGGAAATCAAGGCGCGCAGGCGGGCGGACTCGGCGCGGTTGGGCGGGGATACCTGGACCCCGGGCGGCGGAGGGCCTACCACCACGGGCCCCGAACCGAGCAGGTCGAAGCGGTGCGCCGCAGCCGCAGCGGCCAGGCGGAGGACGGCTTCGGTATCGGGCCGCGCATCGGCGGGCACGGGGCCGCGTAGCAAGGGCTGCAATCCCGCCGACAGCCAGGCGGGCGGGACGGTCGCATAGGCCGGAGCGAGTCGGGCGCGGGTCCGGCGCCAAGCGGCGGTCAGGCGCTCTTCCGCCTTGTCGCGGGCGCGTCGAACCGCTTGGCGCGGGCCCAGCTCGCGCAGCTTACGCCAATACCGGCCGGGTTTCAGGCGCATACTCCCGCAACGGTCCGCCGCGCGGAGGCCTTACCGATGCTTCGCGGAAGGCAGCGCATCATCCGCGCAGCTCCTTGAGCCTGTCTACGATCTTACGGGTATGCTCCGCCCAGGTGTAGCGCGCCACCACCTCTTCGCGCGCGGCCGCTCCCAGGCGAACGCGCAGTTCCGCGTCATCGGCCAAGGCCGCCACGCCCGCGGCCAAGGAATCGGGATCGCCCGGGCGCGTCATCCAGGCGGTCCGGCCATGCGAGAGGATCTCGCCGATCTGATCGAGATCGGAAGCCACGATGCCGCGGCCCATGGCCATGTATTCGAAGAGCTTGGTCGGGGAGCCGAAGAACGGGGTCCCGTCGGGATTGGGCACATGCGGGGAGACGAGGATATCGCAGGCCGCCAGGTGCGCGGGGCCTTCCTTCTGGGGTACCATGCCGGCGATCACCGCGGCATCGCCGGCGCCGTGGCGCGCCAACGCCTCGCGCACCGCCGGCATGCGCGACCCGTCGCCGATCAGAAGCAGGCGCAGCCGGTCGCGCAAGTCGGGCCGCGCCGTCAATAGGCGCCCGAACGCCTCGGCCAGCACGTCGGCGCCATGCCAGTCGCCGAAGGTGCCGATGAAGCCGGCGACGAGCTTGCCCTCCAGGCCGTGGCGGGCGCGCACCACGCTTCCGTCCACCCCGGGCGCATACGCGTCCTGGTTTACGCCGTTCGGATTGACCATGATCTTGTCCGGCGGAACGCCTTGCGCGACCAGGGTATCCTTGAGGGGCCGGCTCACCACCACCACCAAATCGGCGGCTGCCAGATTCAGCTTTTCGATCCGGTCGGAAAGCGATTCGTAGGCCAAGGGTTTCCCCCAATGGCGGCTGACCCACACTTCCGAGCCGTTGAATTCGAGGACCAGGGGGACGCGCAATCGCCGCTTCAAACAGATGCCCGTGAAATTGTTCAGGCTGTAACGCTGATAGATGAAAGCGGCGGCCGTGATGCGTGGCTCTGAGGCGAGCCGATCCATCAGGAGGTAGTTGAAGGCAAGCGAGGGAATCTCCCGGAAATCCTGGTAGCGATGATCCGGGCGGATCAGGATCTGCTCCAGATCGGCGCGCACGCCCGGGATTGCGTCGGAGGTCAGGAAAAGCGGTTTCGGGAAAAAACCGTCCAGGTTGTTCAGTACGCCGCAGATGTGGCCAACGGAGCCTCCTGAGACAATCCCGTCGGATAGATCGGTACGGAGGTAGAGTGGCCGTAAAGAGGCGTTCAGAGGGAAACAGATCTGGGTTTCCGATTCCATCGCCTCCACTTCCGAGCGGATGCGGCGGAGCAGGCCGGGCCGTGCCGCCGCGTCCCGCAGGAACCCCGCCGCGAATCGCGTTATCAGCGGAAGGGTAACTTCGCGACGACGGCCTTTCGGGTCGGAGAACCACGCGCGGCGGCGGGCAAGGGCCCGCAGGAGCAAGGCCGTAGAAAATGGCTTGGGCAGATAATCCGAACTGTACGTGTAAAGCTCGGCTTCTTTATGTCGCAGGAGCCGGAGGAGGATCCGGCCGGATCGGAGTTCCGAACGCAAGGTCTCGAACGGGACGATTTCCGCGTCCTCTGCATCCCTAGGCGAAAGCCCTTTGGCGACGATCAGCTTCTCGGAGTGACGGATCAGATTCGCCTCCTCAGTGCTTCCAGGCGCGAATGCCGATGAACCAACCCCAGGTATCAGGGAAGAACCGGCTCAGAACCTGGGGTAATTTTTCCGTGTCATATACCGTCAGGTAGGGAAGGGACTGGAAATCTTCGAATGACGAAAACATCTTCACGATTTCGGCCTCGGTATAGGCCTTGGTGCCCAAGCTTTCCATATGGTTCCAAAGCACGTCCCGAAACGATCGCCACGGGCGGCCGCGCAGCAACGCATGCTTGATCCAACTGCGCAACGTGACAAGGGATCGCCGACGGTACAGCATGCCTACGAACATGCCTTTGGGCTTGAGAACGCGTCGGATCTCGGCTATGATGCGCTCGGGCTTTTCGGAATGGTGGATCACTCCCCAAGAATAAACGAGATCGAAGGAGGCGTCGGGGAAAGGCAAGGATTCCGCATCGATGCGGCGCAGGTCCGATTCGAAGCCGTAATGGCCCAAATGGGCTCGCGCATTGGCGATGGCGGCGTCGGTCAGATCGACCCCATGGCAGATCGCGCCCGCGCGCGCCCACTGCAGGTGATCCGTGCCCGCGCCCACGCCGATTTCCAATATCTTCTTGCCATGATGGCGCGTGAACTGGGCGACGGCGTGGATGCACGGTTCCACCGAGTAACGGTGGTTTTCCACGCGCTGGAACCATTCCAGGGATTTTTCCGGGGCATCGCCCACGATTTCCTCCCAAGTGCCGCAGGAACGGTTTTCCCAATGCTTGCGAACTTCGGAATTCAGGTCGGATACCGGCTTTGAGTCCATGCGATTCTCCGGGCGTTCAAACGCCTTCGATGAAGTGTCGGTGCCATAAAGCGAAGTTGTATAGGTACCAAAGCGGATAGCCTTCGGAACGCGCCAAATAACCCTCGACGGCGCGGAAATCGATCAGATCGACGCGCTTGCAGAAGGCTTCCAACTCGTCGCGCATCGTCTTCCCGAGCCGCTGCATGACCCATTCGTGCATGGGGATGCCGAACCCGCGCTTCTTGCGGTAGATGAGCTCGTCGGGCACCAAGCCGCGGACCGAAGACTTGAGCAAGGTCTTGAGCTCCCCGCCCGCTGTCTTCAAGCCCGGCGGGATGCCCATCGCGAATTCCACGAACTTGTGATCCAGGAAGGGCACGCGGCCTTCCAGGCTCACCCCCATGCTCATTTTGTCCACGCGCATGAGCAGCAGCTCCGGAAGGCGCATGTTCAGATCGAGGTAGCTCATCCAGTTCAGGTGCGAGGTGTCCCAAGCTTTCGCCAGGAAACGATCGAGGATGGGCTGGAGCGCTTCCCACGAGGTCCGGCCGGCGAACTTGGCGCGCAGGCGCGGCGAAAGCACGCTTTGCTTCCCGGCGTGCGTGAAGGCATCGGCGCCTCCCCAGAAAACCGGCACGCCTTCGGCGCCGCGGCGTAACCATTCCGTATAGTCGGTCCGGCCCTTGCCCGCCAGTCCCAAGGCGGATACGCCCAAGCGTTTCAGGACGCGCGGCACGGGAAGATCGTCGAGGCGCTGCAGTCCCAGCATGCGCTTCCAGTAGGGGTAACCCCAGAAGAGCTCATCCGCCCCTTCGCCCAATTGGCACACGATGACGCCATTGTCGCGCGCCAACTTGCAGACGTAATAGAGGGGCACGCAGACGGGATCGGCGATCGGCTCGTCCTGCAGGTGCACCATGGTGGGCAGGAAGTCGATCAGGTCTTCCACCTTCAGCAACCGTTCGTGGTACTCGGCGCCGACCTTGGCCGCCATTATGCGGGCGAATTCCGTTTCGTTGCCGTACGATTTGTTGTCGCCCTGGTAGCCGATGGTGAAGGTTTTCACTATGCCGCCCTCCCCCTCGGAGAAGAGCGCGGCGTTGGTGCTGGAATCAACCCCGCCCGACAGGAACACGCCCACGGGCACGTCGCTCACCTTGCGCAGCTTGACAGCCTCGCGCAACTCGTCCAGCAGGCGGCGGCGGATTTCCTCCACCGGAACGCCCGTAAGCGGCTTGGCATGGTCCCACACGTCCCAGTAACGCTCCTCGCGGATCGAACCGTCTTCGCGCACGCGCAGCCAGGTCCCCGGAGGCAACTTCCGGATCCCCTCGAAGAAGGTCTCCGGAGCGGGCGCGGTAAGGAAGGAGAGGAAGTGGAAGTAGGAAGCCTCGTTCAGCGCCCGCGGCTGCCCGGGATCCTTCAGCAGGGCCTTGATCTCCGATGCGAAGTTGAGGCGCCCGTGGTGGATGCTGTAGTACAGGGGCTTGATGCCGATGCGATCCCGCACCAGCCACAAATCCCGGGAACGCCCGTCCCATAGGGCGAAGGCGAACATGCCGCGGAAGCGATGCAGGCAATCGATGCCCCATTGCTCGAAGGCATGCAGGATGACTTCGGTGTCGCTGTGGTCGGTTTTCCAGCGATGCCCGCCCAAGGCCATCAATTCCTTGCGGATGTCCGCATGATTGTAGATTTCGCCGTTGAAGGCCACCCAGATCGATCCGTCCTCGTTGCACATGGGCTGATTGGCCACGGTGGAAAGGTCGATGATGGACAGGCGGCGATGGGCCAGGCCCACCTTGCCGTCGGGGGCGATCCAGTTGGCGCCGCCATCGGGCCCGCGATGCATCATGGCGTCCCGCATGGGCGTGAGGTGCCCTTCGGTAACCCGGAAGCTACCTGAGGCGAAGGCGAGGGTGCCGGCGATTCCGCACATCTCAGGCTCCGTTCCTGTGCCGGGCGCGCCAGCCGATCAATGAGGCTTGCGTCAGTTCCCAAGCTGAGGCGGGCGAGATCCCCAATCTCTTCAGGAAGATCCAAAGCAAAATCGCGTATTCGGCCAAGCAGAGAGCCGCCTTCAGGGCGACGCCGGCATCGCTGAGGAAATGGTTGAGGCCGAGCAACAGGAGCGAGCCTCCCACGAACAGAAGCGAATCGCGGTAACCCACGAACAAGGAAGGGAAGAAGCGCTCCGCGAACACCAGATATATCCCGAAGCGAAGGGCATAAGCGAGGGTCATGGCGCCGGCAGCGCCCCAAACGCCGTACTTCGGGATCAACAGGAAGCAGAGCCCGATGTTGAGAATTCCAGAACCGAGTTCCGGGATGATGTCGTATTGCGTCTTTTTCGCGAGATGCTCGTTGATGGCGAGATAGCGGGAAAGGAAGGAGAACAGCGAAACCGTTAAGAGCATGAGGACGACCCCCGCGTGCCCGGCGTATTGCTCCCCGGCGATTATCCGTACGAGTTCCGTGCTGAAGGCGGCGATCGGAAGGGACAGGGCGAGCAGCGCCAGCCCGTTGATCCCCATCAACTGTGCGTAGCGCTTTCCGAAGCCGGCCTCTTTGTAATGGCGGTAGATGACCGGGGTGGTTGCGAGGTACATGGGATCCATGAACATCGCCAGGAACATGGTCAATTTCCCGTTGGCCTCCAATATGCCGAGGCTAGCCGCATCGCCGAGCTTCCCTAGCAGGTATTTCCCCGAAACCATCGTGAGGTAGGCGCCGAACAGGGAAGGAAGGAGGTATAAGGAGAAGGTAAGCGCCGGCCGCAGGAGCTTGAAATCGAGAATGAATGCGCGCATGCGCATGCTCGCCAATTGGAGGACTATCGGCACGATGTTCTGCGACAGCAATCCCAGGAATATGGCTTGCAGCTTTTCCATGCCCGCTCGCAACGCGATTAGCGTCACGGTCAGGTAGAGGAGCGCCTGGAGCAAGGTGACCGCGAGGACCTGGAACACGCGGTTATCCAACCGGAGCTTGCAAAGGTACGCCCCGGAAAGGGTGTTGGTAAGCGGCATGGCCAGCAACAAACCGAAAAGCCAGGGGGGCATGGGGAAGACGAGACGGTCCAAGAGGGGTTTTCCCGCCCATAGCGCCAGTCCGGTAGCAAGGTTGATGAGCACCAGCAGGTTTACGAAAGAGACTTCGAAACGGCGCCGCTCTTCCGCGCTTGTGAATTCCAGGTAGAACCGGTTGAAACCGGCCACCAGCTCCAGCGTCATGAAGAAGGAGATGACCGTGATAGTCACGTTCAATAGGGACCATTTCCCCATTTCCTCCATCGAGAGAATGCGCGCGAGGTATATCCAAAGGGAAAAGGTCATGACCTTGCTCAAGGCGTTGGCCGCGAAATAGAGGGCGGATGATTTCACGAACGACTTGATCATGCGTACAGCTTATCCCAGCGGGCCTGGAACTCCCTTCCGGTATCCCGGGCCGAAGCGGTTTCGCGGCGCGCATACGCCCACGACGTCCATCGGTTGCCTTTGGCCACCACCGTCTTGATCATCAAGGCGTCCTTGAGGAACTTGGCTTTGTAAAAATCGATTCCCGTCCCCTCGCAGTGGAGGGAGAGCCCGCGCTCGAAACTGTCCCGGATGTTCTCCTGCACGGAAAAACCGCCCAGTTCGTACTTAGGGAAAGTGCGATCGAAGGACGCGTCCAGGCAGAATTTCGCGCCCCGATATTCCACGTTAAGACGATAGGCCACTTTAACCCCGTCCAGCGAAACGAAAAGCACCTGGGATCCCAATCCGGCCAGTCGCGAAATGAAACCCGATTTCCGTTCATCCAAATACAGGGAATGCTTGCCGTCCTCGAGCTTTGATTTGGACAAGCGCGCGACCTCGTTCATCGCCTCAGGCCCGAGCGGGGCGAACGAGAATTCCAAGGCGCGGCCGTCCTGGCGGAGCTTGTTCTGGGCCGTGCGCAGGTTCTGCTTCAGGCTCTTGGAGTAAGTCCGATCACGGTAATCCTCGAAGCCGGTGAATGCTTCCGGCCTCAAGGAGGGGCACGCGGTATACGGATGCGAGAAGGAGGGAAGCAGGGACAGGAACGGGCTGGACGCCGGGAGATATCGCAGGTTAAGGATATGGAAGGATACGTTTTCGCCGACCCAGCGAAGCGCTTCCGCGGCGGCCCGCTCCCGCATTTCCGGCCTGGCCAGCATATCCAGGGAAGTCCCGGCCCATTGCTGGCCGAGGAACTCCACGCATTCGATGGCCTCGAAACGCCGCCGGCGCTTCACGCGGACGAAGGGGGCTATTCCGGCGAGGCCGTTCGCCGATTCCACGCGCAATATGAGCAGCCGTTTGTCGAAGCCGAAATCCACGTCATCGCGCCGGCCGAACGCTTGCCACCATGCGATGAGCCAGTCATAGGAAGCAGTGAGATTTTCATTGCCGGCGGACGACTCCATCTCCCGCCATTCGGCCGCGAGGGCCAAGAGCCCGGCATCCGAGTCCACCGGCGTTACGCGTAAACCGTCAAGTCGAGGCACGGATGTACAACCTTTCGCCGCAGCCGCGCAAGCGTTTCTGAAATACCGTTTCGAACCGGATACGGTCCATACGAAAGATCTTTCGGAAAAGGCGATAAAGCCGAGGCGGGGAGCAAAAGAAGACGCCGTAGGCCTGTATCCGGAAGCCGGCATTGGCGACCATGCAAAGCGCTTCCTCCAACTGGAAGTTGTAGTAGTAGAATCCGCCCCGGTGAAGGCCTTGCTTTCCGCCCTCCCCGGGGCCCGGCTCCGTCCGGATCGGATCTCCGGCCCGCTTCCGATCGCTGTAATGGTAAGCGGTCAAGGCCAATTCGCCTCCCGGCTTCAGAAAGGAGCGCAGATCACGCAGAATGGCTTCGCGCGCCGTGAATCCGGGTACGTGCTGAATGAAGTCCAGGGCATTGATGAAATCGAAGAGCCCGGTCGGGCCGAAAGGCAAGGCATTGGCATCGGCCTGGATGAACCAAACCCGGGCGGGCGAACCGGAGCGTTGGTATTTCGCCTTGGCGACCTTTAGGCTGGCGAGGGAGAAATCCACTGCGACGAGTTCTCGCGCCAGGGAGGCTAGCTTCACCGTGGTCCGGCCGGTGCCGCAGGCCAGGTCGAGCACCCTTTCGGAACCTGTTAAGCGCCACGCCCCGATGGAATGGTGATCCAAGAGAAGGGTATAGTCGGATTGGCGTTCATTGTCATAATTCGCCGCATTCCCGTCGCGGGCGGAGATTTCCTTCAAGCGCAGTTCTTCCATGCGTTTGGGGAGCATGCAAAGGATTCCGTCCTCATCGGCGTATTCCCTTCCGCAGGCGTCGCACACGGCCCCGTTAGCGCTTGCCAGAACCCGCAAGCTTGCGCAGTCGACGCATTTGAGGAATTCCGGCAATGCCCGTTTTGCGGGTTCGGATCGCATCATCCCCCCGCCTGTGAGTATCGGCCCGGTGGCACGTTGTTTAAGATCCAGGCTCCGTCCTTGTACCTTCCCACGATGCGTACACCCGCATCGGAAACATAGGCCGGGGATTCGGCGCGGAGGCTTAGGCGGGGGTCGTTCCGGTTTCCTTCGTACCGCAGTTCGAATCGCCCTTTATCGAGGGTGGCCAGGGTCGTGCGATCACGGCACTCGAGATAGCGGGCGATGGACGTGCAGTCCGCATGCCAGACATCGAGCGTCCTCAAGATAGCGTAGATCCGTTCCAGGGAAGCCAAGTCGTCATAGGCGTTCGGGGTTTGGCGCATACCATCGGTTCGCGCATTCTGGAGGTGCTCTTGCACCGAGATTACGAATCCTCCTTCATACAGGTGGCGCAGCTGCTCTTCGCTCCTGCCCAGGCGGACCGTTTCCCGCAATCGGGAGAGGAGGATCGCGGCGCCCTTCCTCGGCAAGCCCGGATTGAAAGCGGCGCCGGAAAAATTGGTCGGGAAATCAAGAACCCGGTTCGTTCCGGGAAGATACCCATGAGCGTTCCCGGGATGCGCCCTGCCCAACATGTCCACCGAGGCGGCCCACCATTCGAATCCGAGTGCGTCCACGATTTCCGCCCCATGCCCTCCGCTGCGGTATCCGGGATACTTTCCGCCGAAGAAGCGCCGGCCCAACAGGGATTCCATCGCCCGGATTTCCGTGCGCAGACGATCCGCGTCCCCGGGCCCGAGCATATCGAATTCCTGGATCCAATTCCCGAACGCGGGATTCCCCGGAGCTTCGAACCGGCCGTGATCGGTGCCGTGGAACGCGATCTCGAAGTGGCGCGACGCCCGATCCAGGAACCTGGCGAATTCCGCATCGGCATCCCGGAAGAGCAAAGTATATCCGGCGTTCGGGTTCTGGGCCGCGTGCGGGCGCAGGGGAAAGAAAAAGGTGCCCTTGATCTCGGGGTACCTGGAAAGCAAGGTCTCTTCGAGATAGCGGTAAAGCGATCCCTCCCCCGCGAGCCCGTAACCCCAATCGACGCCGGGTTCGAGTGAGCCGTCGAGCGTAGTCGCGGTCAAGGATAAGTCATCGAGCATCAACGTCGTGGCGGCGCGATGATCGTTGAACCAGGCGCACTTCTTAGGCATTGGACCGGAGGCGGGAGACGAAAAACAGGCCTTCGTAATTCTGGGGCTTAACCCGCGAAGCGAAGTACGCCTTCTTCGCGATGCGCAGGGACTTAAGGAAGCGGCCGGGAGTTGAGTACACCGACTCGCTAGATTGGTGGAAATAATATCCGTAGTCCACTTCCTCGAATCCCTTACGCTGGAGGAGCTGTTTAAGCGTTCCGTAAGTGTACCAGCAAACATGTTCATTATTGAGCCAGCGATCCTCGAGGATTCCGCGATTCACGAGGTCGATGCGTTGAGTGCACCAGGGATTGGGGGTCGTGATGGCCAGGACCGAGTCGGCGTGCATGAAGCGCTTGATGCCATCCAGCATGAGCCCGGGGTTTTCGATGTGCTCGATGAGCTCGCCGCAAAGGATCACGTCGAACGTGTCCCGCAGGGGCACCCCCTCCAAACGCATGGCGTCCCCGGCGTAGCATTCGTACCCGTATTTGGCGCTGATTGCTTCCACATCGGACGCCAAGTAGTCGATACCCGCGAGCCGTTTCGCCACCGATCGCAACTGACCGTGGAGCCATTTCCCCTCGGCGATCAGCTTTTCGTAGAGATGAGAATGCTGGATGAACCCCAGATGGAGCACATCCTTACCCCGGCAAAGGTCCATCGTCCAATCAAACCTGAACCGTGGGCCTTTTTTTACCCAGGACATGCGCAACCTTTCCTTCCAAATCGTCCAAGTCCCGCGAAGCGAAGAGGACCACCTCGTCGGGCCGGACGCACGCGTCCGAAGCCACGACGGGAATCCCGAAATGGATCGCTTCGCGGATGCTGATGGCATCGCCATCGGTATTCGTGGGCCGGATGAAAACCTGGGCGCGGCGCAGAAGCGGCCAAAGCTCCCGCTGCCCGGAGAGAATCAAGAAATGCTCGCGCAAGCTGAGCTCCAGGATCCGCGATTTCATCCGCCCCAGGTAATCCGGTTCCGCGGAATCATCCGCCAAGGCGAAGATGAACCCCAGATCGGGATAGCGGACATGGAGCCTCGCGAGGAGTTCGATGCACAGATCCAGGCCATATAGATCGGCATTCTCGAAAAAGATGATTTTGAAGGCGTTGGCGACCAGGATGGGACGCCGGCGGGAAAGGAAAGCCGGGACATCCGGGGGATAGCTGCCCCAGATGTCCCGCTCCCGGTTCTCATCTGGCGGGATAAAGGCGGGAAGGATCGTCAGCTTCGGAGGCATGGGCATGCCCGCTTCGCGACACTTGGCGAGAACGGAAGCATGCACCGCGATAAGGGCGTCGGCGCCGGCCAGGGCCATTCGGCAGGCATCGAGTTCGCCTGTGTTCCCCGCGGAGCCGAACCGGAAACTATGCGCGGTTATGAAGAACTTGAATCCCAGGATCGAGCGCAGGCGGACCGTCATCCCGATGAACCAGGCCGGAAAGTCGAAACCTTGGAAATGCACCACCTGGTAACGGCCGAAGAGAAGGGTACGGAGCAGGGCCAGCCGGATTTGGCCTTTGAAGGACACGTAGCGGTTGGGGTCGAAGACCGTTACGGAGAATCCACGACCTCGCAAAAGGGACAGAAGCCGTTGCATATGAACCGAGACCCCGCCCAAAGGAGGGGGCAGCGCCCCGACCAGGAGGATTTTCGCGTTTTCCGGATAGATCCCCGCCCACTCGCGCGTGATTTCACTTCGAGGTGGGGGCAGCAGGACGTTCTCCTTCATTCTGGTCGGGAGGGATTAACGTAGAATTTTCCCTTTTCGATCCAAGTGCGAGGGCCGATAGGGCCATGGATGGGCATGTTATCGGAATAGGAGGGGCGGGACGCTCATTTTGAAGCGACGATGCATGCGTTCCAGGTGGAGATGCCCGGCTCGCGATCGGAGGTCATCCATTCCAGGAAATCCACGACTTTGAAACCAGCGGCCGCGAGCATGAAATCCAGCTCCGGCTTGAAGAGGTAACGCATATGATGCGTCTCGTTCAGCCGCTCCAGCTTTCCGGTGGCCTTATCCTCGATCAGCACCTCGTAGTTCACGTCCACGACATTGCGGTTGGGATGGATCTCCGGGCTCGCGACGCGCAGCACCTTGATGGATTCATCCTCCATCTTCTTGACGCGCAGCACGGGCGGATCGGTGAGCACGCCGGGCCCGTACCAGAAATCGAATACGAAGATGCCGCCGGGGGCAAGATGCTCAAAGGCCGAAACGAAGCTGGACTTGAGCGCTTCGTTGGTCGTCTGATAGCTCATCACGTGGAATAACGAGACGACGGCGTCCGCCTTCTTGCCCAGGCGGAAATCCGTGGCGTCGCCGAGATGGAAGCGGAGGTTTTTCATGCCTTCGGCGCGCTGGCGGCCCACGCGGATCATGTCCTCGGAACGATCCACGCCGTCCACCTCGAATCCGTGCTTGGCCAGGAGGACGTCATGGTTCCCCGTGCCGCAGCCCACGTCGATGAGGCTCTTGGCCTTGCCCCCCGAGTACTGCCGCACCAGGCCGGCGATGTAATCGGCCTCGCCCTGGTAGTCCTTGTCCTTGTAGAGAAGGTTGTAGTATCGGGAGTAGGAACCGAAAACGCTCATCTCAGGACCTCTTTCACTGCGGCGGCGGCCTCTTCCATTTGCGCGTCGGTGAGGGCCATGCCGCTGGGCAGGTAGAAGCCGCGCTGGCTCAGCCTTTCCGAAACGGGATGGGACTCGCCGGCGAACAGGCCCATCTTGCGGAAGACCGGTTGCAGATGCATGGGCCAGAAGAAATGGCGTACGCCGATCTTCTTCGCGGAAAGGCGTTTCACCGCTTCGACCGCGTCGAAGGGGATATCGTCCCCCAGGACGATGGGATAGACCCAATAGATGTTTTCGGCGTAATCGGCGCGCGCCACGGGCAATTGGAGCCCCGGGGTCCCGGAGAGCAGCCGGGTGTAAGTGGCGCCGATGTGCCGCTTCTTGGCCACGAAGGCGTCCAGGCGTTCGAGCTGGGCGACGCCGAGGGCGGCTTGGATGTTCGACATGCGCAGGTTCCACCCCATTTCCTGGTGGATGTACCGGCGTTCCTTGTCGAAAAAAAGGTTGCGCAGATCGCGGCAACGCGCGGCCAAATCCGGGTCGTCGGCCAGGAGCATGCCGCCTTCGCCCGTGGTTACGTGCTTGTTGGGATAGAAGCTGAAGGTGGAAAGGTCGCCGAAGGACCCGCACGGCCGCCCGCGGTAGGTCTGGCCATGCATCTCGGCCGCATCCTCGATGAGGCGCAGGCCGAATTCGCGAGCCACCTCGAGGACGGGATCCATGTCGACGGGGAGGCCGTAGATATGCGCCACCATGATGGCCTTCGGCCGCGGCCCCGGACCGCGCATGGCCGCCTGCACGCGCTCGCGCAAGCGGAGGGGATCGATATTGAAGGTGGCGGGATCGGAATCCACGACGATTGGCGTGGCGCCGGCGCGCACCACGGCCGCCGCGCAGGAGATGATGGTAAAGGCGGGCATCATCACCGCGTCGCCGGGACCCAGCCGCAATGCGGCGACGGCGGCATCGAGGGCCACCGAGCCGTTGCAGACCGCGATGCCGTGGCTACGGCCCATGCGCGCAGCCATGCCCTCCTCGAAGCGCTTCACGAAAGGGCCTTCGGAGGAGATCCAGCCCGTTTCGATGCATTCGATCAGGTATTTCTTCTCGTTGCCGTCGAGCAACGGTTCGTTGACCGGGACCGCCATGGCTTATGTGGCCGCGGCCGTGCGGATGGTGACCTTGGGAGCCTCGAAGCGGGTCTTGTCGCCTTCGCCGGCGTAGGGGCCCTGCTTCACTTCCAGCATGACCAGCTCTTCCAGCACCTCGAACCCGTGCCCGCCGGTGGCCAAGAGGATGGTGTCGCCCGCGCCGAGCATGCGGCTTTCCAGGTAAGTCTTCTCGTTGTCATAGAAGTCAACCCGAAGTTTGCCCTTCTTGATGAACAAGACCTCGAGCGTATAGGCTACGCTTCGCTCTACGGCATTGTGGATATGCGGCTGGATGACCTTTCCCGCCGGATGATGCATGTAGGCGAGTTGCTGGGAGAATTCGTTGGGCGTGAAGAAGGAGATACCTGGCGCATCGTAGCTGTTGGGGACGATGTAGGCCAGGATTTGCGCATGGTGGGAAATGATTTCAACCATTTCTTTGCCTGCCTTTTCACGGGGATCGACGACTCGGAAAGCAGGTGGAAACTAGAAAAATGCGGCATCAATCCAAGCATTCGGCAGAGACGCCCCGGGCACCTGGGTCTGGCCGGAAGGGTTCTCAGGGGCGTTGCGAGGCGGCCGTTTCGATCTCAAGCTCCGAAAGATGGACGAACAATCCCCCGCGCAGCAGAAGGTCGGGTATCTTGTTCCCTGAAGCGAGGTATTTGATCTCATCGTCGGGCACACCCGAGGGATAGAACCGGCCGCAATGCGTAGGCTCCAGATATTTCAGGGACGCGCCGAAAAACGACGAAGCCCAGCCATTGGCGTGGATGTCGACACGGCCGGTCCGGGTTTCCAGCCAGGCGCGCAGGCCGTCCACGATGAAGCGCGGGAGGTTGGCCTCGTCGAACATCAGTTGGCGCGCCAGGGTATGGGTCATGATGGAATTGCTCTTCAGCTCGCCGATGCCCAGGTAATCGACGCAGTATACCTTCCGGTAGCGCGCGACCAGCTCGATTAAGCCGGAAGAATCGGCGAGGACCCCGTCACGAGGCAGATACAGGGCTTCGCCGGAATCGACGGTCGGGTTCTCGATGGCGAAAACCGGGAACATCGCCGAACCGGCTTCGATCTTGAAGGCATGAATACGGAGTCCCGCGGGGGAAACCGCCGACCAGGCGGAGGTTTGGACCAAGGTGCGCGGGACATAGTTCCCGTAAACCTCTTCCATCCCTTGGGCGACGCGCTCCGGATAATCTCCCGTGGGCGAGAAGTTTTGGAAACGCGCTTGCGAAGCGCTGTCCACCGCCGCGTAAAGTTTGTTCACCAAGCTCGAGCTGCCCGCCAGGTTGGGTTCCAGTTCATTCGCATCGAATATGGGCACTTGCCGTTCGGTAAGGACCGTGGCCGTGTCCGGCAGGGAAGTCGAAAACCAGGCGTAGCTGGCTTCCCTACGGGGTTGCAGGTAGTTGTGGTTCCCATCATCGGTGGAGTAAAAAATCCGGTCCGCATGACCGTCCAGGCCCCACCACTCCTTGGCCTTCGCCAGCACCGGTCCCATGGCCGCGGGCGGAGCCCCTTCGTCCAATTCGCCGGCGATCGATTGTAGGGAACGCGGATAGATCATGGCCAGTTCGAAATCGGTAGGAAGCATGGGCAATTCCGGGGGCGGTGACCATACGAAGCCGGGCCCGTAATTGCTTTCCACGTACAGATCCGAATGGACCGTCATGCCGGAGCAGTCGCCGCCGTATAGGGTGGCCGGCAGGGAGAGGGTACGCACGCGCGGATCGAATTCGCCCAGTTCGAGGGACATTGCCCCTCCATAGGAATACCCCGCCGCGCCGATGCGGCCCGGATCGACCTGGGGAAAAGTCTCCACCGCCCAGGTGATCGAAGAAATCAATTCCTGCAGGAAGACGCTATTGGGGCTGGGCATGCCCAATAGCTCGCGGCCATAGCCCAGGTAGTTGTTCCCGCCGCTTTCGTACGCCGCCCGCACCCCGTTTCCGTTCAACCCTTCCGGGACCAGCACGACCATGCCTTGCAGTGCGAAGTTGGCGGACCGCTGTTGTACCAGATCGGTGGAGACGCCCTCCTCGTAGCCGGGCGGGGTGACGATTAACGGGCAGGAAGCGGGATCCTTATCGTCGGGCAGGTACACGTTGAGCGGTAGGTAAATCCCCGGAAAGACTTCCAGCCGGACGACCTCGATGGAGTAGCCGGGGCCCTGGAAGCGGCGCTGGACGGCATGGGACAACGCGCGCCGATCGGCTCTGAGCCCGGAGAGGGCCATGAGGCGGGCCCGCAAGGAATCCCCGTAGGCCTGGATTTGGTTCCCGGAAGTGAAGGCCGGGCAAGTTCCCGAGCGGGCGGAGATCAGGCGCACGGCCTGATCCCCGCCCGCGGAACCCAGCGCCGGGCGCCAGACCGCGAAAAGTTTCGACAACTCTTGGTCGAGCGCGCGCACGGCATAACGGGGGCGCACCAGCAAAGGCTGGGTTACGGCGATGGTCAGGGTATCCCCGCCTTCCTGCCGGACGCCGTTCACCTCCCAATAGGTGATACTGTATTCGGGCGAGGAATGGGCCGCGAACTTGACGACGGTGTCCTGGGGCAACCAGGCCAAGCTGGAATCGACGGGACCGCCGGGCGGCGCGTCCACGAAGGCCAGCTTGTGCCAAGCGCGGAAATCCGCTTCCCGCGACCACGGGCCTTTAGGGCTCAATGAGCGCGGGTTCTCGGTGGATCCATCCGAACGCCAGTGGTCGAAAACGAAGCGCGTATCGGGCCCTTGGAAAAAGGCCGAGGTATGGCGTTCCTGCACGGCCGGGGTCCCGAGCGAAGGCAGTTCAACCGTGGATTCCAGGACCGTATCCAAAGGGGCCCGGGTCAGGCGTCCTCCGATTTCGAGATCCAGGGTGGTATCGGGCCAAGTGGCCACGCGCAAGGATCGTCCCGGCAGAAACACGGCCTCGATGGCGCCGGGCCACTTCACCTGCAGGGAAACGGTGTCCAGGCTACTGAGCGTTTGGCCGTCCAGGGTCCAGTGTGAAAAGAAGAACCCATCGCGCTCCCGCGCGGCCAAATGCAGTACGGTGTTCTCGGCGTACCAGGGTGCCTGGGGATCGAGGGTCGGTTGCGGCTGGGGAACGCTTTGGGAAGCGGAATCCTGTTTGGCCTTCCCTTCCGCCAAACCTTTCTTCGGTAGGGCGGCGACCCCATCGAGCTGGCGCATGGCGCGATCCTTGGGTTCGGTGACGAGGGTGAACTCGCCGCTCGAATCGGGCGTCACCCGGACCACCACCTTGTATGCGCGGCGCGTAGGAATGACGAGCGCCGTGGTAGTGTCGAGGGAAAAGATGGTATCCAGGCCTGACTGATCGGGACGCCGGCGCAGGAAAGCCTCCAGGCGAACGTCTTCGCCGTCCACGTAGGGGGATGCGTCCATTCCCGTCACGGCGGGGAAAGCGAGCTTCACTAGCGATCCCGCGGGCAGGCGCTTGCGCACGGGAGTGATGGCGACGCTATCGTTCAGCCGCAGGGCGAAGCCCGCGGTCCAATCGCTCTGTACGGTAAGGCTGCACACGCGGGCATACTGCGCTTGCGCGAATAGGGGTTCGGTCGCTTTCAATGAGAGGAAGCGGGCCGAGTCCGCGCGGCCGCCGTTCACGCTCCAGGACAGGAAATCGGCGTTGGCCAGGTCCGGGGCCGACACGGTGAAATTGGCTCCCTCCCAGCGCCAGCTGGAATCGAAAACATTGATGGCGGAGCCCGTACGGGTCGCGATCAGGATCTTGTACTGCTTGCCGAAGCGGGCGGATAGGGAATCCCCCCGCTCGAACTTGATGGAGAGGGTATCCCCGCGCAGGCTGGAATCGACCCAGCCCTGGAAGACGAAGCGCGTATCGATCCCCGGGACGTACCCGCTCCGATCGAAGACCTGATCTCCGGGCACCGACACGGTGATGGCGGTGTCCGGCCTTACCATCACCGATCCCGGGGAAGTCACGGTATCCTTGCCGGCGAGGATCTTCAGGCCGGGCTCGGGAGTCGTGTTAAGCCGGACGGGTATGAAGGGCGCGCGCGTCAGTTCCGGATCGGTCTGGAAGCATCCGGACAAGGTTAGCGCGAACGCGGTGGATGCCAGGTAGGGAAGGGCGCGGAGGCGCGGAAGTTTCTTAAGAAGATTCATGCTTTTCGATCCGGTGCGGGTTACTGGACCGATCATATGCGGAGGGAGCGGCGGGATTCAAGTCCGAAAAAATCGGGGAACGGCGATAGTTCGTCCCCTTAACCGTTTTTATGCGGTGAAGCGAAAGCGGATGTTAAAGCGGGAATTAAAGGCCCTTCACGTGGGCGAAGGCGACAGGTCCGTTTCGACACGGAAGGCGATTTCCGTCGCCTGGATCTGCTGCCATAACGGGATGGGCCATTCGCCGCCCTTCTGTATGGCGCGTCCGAAGGCCTCGAGCTCTTCCTTCTGGCCTTTCTCGATCGCGGTTCCGTTCAAGCCCTTGGCCTTGGCCCCGTGGATCTCAAGCTTGCGGTAATCCTCCAGGCACAGCACCTTCCCGTCGCAGAATACTTCCAGCTTTTCCTTGGGGTAATCCTTGGAGCCCAAGGAGGTGTAGGTGAGGGTGGCCAAGGAGCCGTCCGCGAAGGTCATGGTGGCCGTGAAATTATCGCGATGGGAATAATGCCCCGAGGCGGGGCGGATGGCGGAGGCCCGCACGTCCTTCACCCGGCTGCCGGTAAGGTAGGTGAACAGATCATAGATATGGCAGGCTTCGCCGAGGTTGCGGCCTCCGCCTTCCGCGCCGTGCACCCAATGGTCCAGCGGCAGATGCCCGGCATTCATCCGGTAATCGAGGATCATGGGCGCCGCGCGACCGGCGACTTGAGCCTGCATGAGGCGGGCGCTGGGCGAAAAGCGGCGGTTGAAGCCGGTGAGGAGGATGGGCTTGATTCCCGGCGCGCCGTCCTCGTAGAACGCGCGGAAGGCCTCCACCTCTTCGGGCTTCAAGGCCAAAGGCTTCTCCAACAGGACATGCTTCCCCGCGCGCAAGGCATCCAGGGCCATGGAGGCGTGCAGGTCATGGCGCGTGGCGATGAGCACGGCGTCCACGTCCTTATCCTCCAGCACGTCCAGGAAGCGCGTGGTGGCATAGGTCGCGCCGAATTGGGTGGCCGTTCCCGTGGCGTTATGCCCGGTGCGGCTCGCGACCGCGCGCAGATGGAAAAGCTCCGGCATGGCGGCCATGTTGGGCAGATGCATGCCTTTGGCGAAGCCGCCGGCGCCTACTACGGCCAGCCGCACGGCTCCGGCCCGGGCGGGAATGGCCTTGGGATTGGGCACAGCCCGCGCGGAAGGCAGCGGTTCGGCCCGGTCCGGATATTCCAGCAGTACCATGAGCGGGCGCTTCCCCTCGGCCTTCAGGCTTTCGTAAGCCTCGGTGGCGCGCTCGGCGGGGAAGGCCGCCGAGATCAGGGGGCCTACCGAAACCGTCTTACCCGCCAGCAGGCGCAGGTACTCGGACATGTTGCGGTTTTCGGTCCAGCGGACGTAGCCTACGGGATAATCCAGCCCGTGCTCTTCGTAACGCGCATCGTAGCGCCCCGGCCCGTAGGAAGTGGAGATGAAGAAGTCCAGTTCCTTCTGGTAGAAGTCGGAACGATCGAGATGCAGGCCCACGTCGCCGACCAGCACGACCCGGCCCTTGCGGCGGCACATGCGGAAGGCCTGGGAAATGATGGCATCGGAAGGGGAGGCGGCGGTGATGATCACGCCATCGGCCCCGATACCGTCCGAGAGGCGCGCTACCTGCTCGATGGAATCGCCGTCGGCGGGGGTCACGCCCGCGTCCATCCCCAGCTGCCGGGCCAGCGCGATCCGGCCCGGGTCGAGATCGGTGCCGATCACGCGGCAGCCGTTGGCCTTGAGCAATTGCGCGGCCAGTTGGCCCAGGATGCCCAACCCTACCACCACGAAAGTCTCCCCCAAGGTGGGTTGCGCGCGGCGCACGCCTTGCAGGGCGATGGCGCCCAGGGTCACGGTGCAGGCTTCTTCGAAGGTCAGGCCCTCGGGAGCGGGTACCACCAGGTTCCGGGGCACGCGGATGTATTCGGCATGATGCGCGTATTGCGCGCCCGCGCAGGCCACCCGATCGCCTACCGCGAGATCGGCCACGCCCGCGCCTACCGCGATGACGGTGCCGGCGGCGGAATAGCCCGTGGCTCCCGCCACGTTCATCTTCCCTTCGATGGCGCTACGCGTGCGCGCCAGCCCTTGGGTCAGCACCATGCGCGCCGCTTCGGCCACCTTCTCGGGTTTGCGAAGGGCTTTTTTCCAGATGGGTTCCCCGCTCGCCCTTACCCCGCTCATTTCGGTTCCGGCGGAGATACAGGAGCGGGCGACCCGGACCAGGACGGTTCCCGGTTCGACTTCGGGGGCGGGCACGTCGGCCAGGACCGCCTGCCCCTGCTTGATCAGGACTTGCTTCATTTGGAGAGGGCGGCGATAGAAAGGGCCACGGCGAGGCCGATGGAGAGGGTGCCCAAGATGGCGTTGATCCCGGCGAACCAATCGACGGGTTTGGGCTCCGGGCCCTGAGGCACGAAAATCACGCTTCCCGCATCAGGCTGCCGATTGAAATACCCGGTCCCTCCCGTCTCGCCGTTGGCGTACTCGACCACTACGTGGTTCTTCTCGCTGCGCCGGGTGAAGCCGCCCGCCTTTTCGATGTAATACTCGACATTGGCGCCGTCCTTGTACAGCACGCTGGTGGCAAAACCCACCTCCCCGACGACCTTTACCGTGTTTAGCCTCTCCGGCACGACGATACTGTCTCCCCCAACCAGGGAAATGTTCTGCTTGGAGTTCGAGTTCCGTAGCGCCTTATTGAAGTCCAGTCCCACGCGGCCCACGCTGTCCTTGGAGCGGAACAGGCGCGCGCCGCTGACGTAGGCGTCCGGCTTGAATCCGCCCGCGCGGGTGATGACGGAGTTGAGGGTTTCCCCGGGGAAAAGGAGCGCGTACTTGCCGGGATGGACGAAATGCCCGTTCAGGATCACGACCTCCTTCTGGTACCATCGCGGGTCGATAGGGACCTGGAGGAAGTCGTTAGGCTTGAGCTGGAACCTTTCCTTGGTCTCGGCCAGGCCATCGGCCACGTCCAGCTGCATCTGGGTTACCCGGCGCTCATGCGGATCGCCGCGGAAAACCAAGAGCCGGCCGGATTCATGATGCGGCAGGTATCCTCCCGCCATCATGACCAAATCCTTGGCGGTCATGCCTTCGCGGAATTCAAAGCGCCCGGGGTAGAAAACCGCCCCGCTGATCTCCACGCTGTCGGGCAGGTACATGTCCCTGGAACTGTAGAGAAGCACCGTGTCCCTGGGCTCGAGCGTGATGGATTCGATGCCGGTGCTGTCCAGGGAAAAGGCGAAGAGGGAGCTAGATCCGTTGGGATAGGCCCGCACCACATGCACGCGTCCCAGATAGGCGTCCTCCCGCAAACCACCCGCCTTGTCGACCAATTGCCTTACCGTGCGGATGGCCCCGGAGGAATAGGTCCCCGGGTATTTTACCGGCCCCTCGATAGTGTAATAGGCCTTGCTGCGCTCGGTGGATTTCTCGACGAGAAGCTTGTCCCCGTCCTGCAATTCGAATTTGGTCTTGCCGCTCGCGTAATCCTGCGGCGACGCCAAATCGAGGTAATCGATGCGGCCATCCGGAAACACCCTCTGCAAGGTGATGCGATGGCTGGCCGAGGTGGCGTTGATGCCACCCGCGAACTCCAGGGCTTCCTTGACGCCTTCGCCCTTCTTAAGCTCGTAGACGGCGGCCCGGCCCACGTCCCCGGACACTTCGGCGAGGATGGAGGCCCGTCCCGAGAAAAGCACGTCCCCATCCTGGAGGGCGTCCGGGGAGAGCCGTTCCCCGTAGATGAGGTAGCGGTAGAGATCGAGCGGGTATTTCTTGCCTCCCCGGTTGAGGACCAGGTTGCGGACCGTCCCGATGTCCGAAGGGCCCTTGGCATAGTACATGGCCGACATCACGCTGGTGTTTCCCGAGAACACGAATCCCCCGGGTAACTTCACTTCTCCTAGCACGAACACCTTGATGGGACCGGCGTGCCCCAGGGACACGGCCACATGGGAGGTTCCCCGGGCGATGCCGGAGAAGACCTTGGCCAGGCGCGATTTCACGCGCAGTTGGGCCTCGCCCAAGGAGAGGCCGGCCAACGGCACCAGGCCCGCCCCTTCCAGGAAAATGGCCCCTTCCGGGCTCAAGGTAAGGACGCTCTCCTTTTCCCGGTCGCCCCACAACGAAACCGTGACTTGATCCCCCGCGCCGAGGATGTAATCGCGTCCCGCCCCCGAGGCCGTGCTCCCGAAGGCGGTCCTATCCGTAGTGCGGAAGATGCGCTGTTCGTAGCGTGGGGGGATTTTGACTCGCCGATGGCGCATGGGCGGGTGCCTTTTGCCATTTAAACCGAGGCTGTCATTACCCGCCACGGCGGTCGTGTCGTACAGATCCAGGCTATCCTCCCCGTAAGCCGACGGGCCAGAGAGGAGGGAATCGCTCGGAACGGTCTCCCGGACGGCCGCGGAGGAAAGCTTGCGGCGATCGGGGGATGAGCCTTGTTCCTGGTTCCTGCGTTCGTTGACGAGGGAGTCGACGGTCTGGGGATCGAGGCCGGACGCCGCCGCCTGGGCCTGCAGGCGTTGCGATTGGGAGGCTTTCTCCTCCAGGCCTTGGGCCACCGCGGTAAGGGGCAAAGCCAAGCCGAGAAGGATTAGGAATTTCCTGTAAGTGATTGGCATTAGGGCAATTATTGTAGAATTTTCGGCGGAATTTCCCAGGCCACGCCGCCCGTGGCTTGGGCGCCGATACGGTCCTCGCCGCGTACGTGCCCTTCGTTCCATAAGCGCTGCCAGCCGAGGCCGCCATGCGCCGAAAGGCCCCTCCCGAACCGCCGTTCGGCTTCAAAACCCAGCCGCAGCTCCCTCTCCGCCACGCCCGAGGGCGCATCATGCGACGCGGAGTAATAGGTCTCGTATGGCGTGTACAAGTCCACCTGGCCCTTGGCCAGAAGACCCGCCGTAAACGTCGCGCGGAAACGCCCGCCCTTCCAGGCGTCCATACGGTACCAGAAATCAAACGCATCCCCGCCGCGGAAGTAGCCGATGGGATAATCGATCACGTACTTGTCCACGAACAGCGAATCGCCGGGCCGCTGGTTGTTGCTCGCCAGGACGATGCGCGAAGAGGCTTGGTTGAGGGGCTGGAGGTAACCGTAAAGGTACGGGTCGGTGCGGATGGCGTGCAGGCTCTGCCCGAACAGCCAGCCGCGCGCCGCGAAGGCGTGCCGCAACCCCACCATCCAGCCTTGCAGATTGGCGGCATTCCGGCTTCCTTCCGTTTCCGAATAATTGACGTCATCGATATAATATTCGGCGAGCAGGGCGATGCCCCCGGGCAGGCGCAGGTTTCCGTCCAACCCGATGGCGCCATTGGCGTAGCCTTCCTTGAAGTCGTTATGGAAAAAGATGAAGGGACCGGCATCGCGGAGATCGGGCGGCTTCCCCCCGATGATGGAGGTTTCGGTTATGCCCAGGGAAAGCGGGCCCAGATCCCCTTCCACGCGGTGGGCGAACAGGGTTTTGACGCGGTCGTCATAGACGCGATTGTGGAAAAGGCCCGCGGCGTTGGCGGAAACGTAATGGCGTTGCCGGTATTCCTCCGATCCGGGCGGATAATCCGTACTGGCGCTGTCGCCCGCGGGCGTCCCTTCCAGCCAGGGATTGAGGCTGGAGGCCAGGAAGCGATAGCGTAGGCGAGGCATCTTGAGGGCGAACTCGGCCCCGTTATGGTAAGGGACCGAGCGGCTGAGCGCGAGCCCGTATTCGGGGGAGGGGGACCAATGGACCGGAAAGCGGCCCAGGGTGAAGGCGTAATGCTCATCTTCGGCGTGGAAGTATCCCAAGGACGGTTCGTTGAGATCGACCTCGCGATCGGAAAGCGGCAGGTTGGAGCCGGAGGCATCCCCGTTCCAGGCGGAAATGTCGCGACGCAATCCGATTCGGAAGGCGACCATGGAATGGACGGTGAGGGGATAACGCAGACCCACGGCGGCGACGGGGGGGAGCCGGGTCCATTGGGCGCCGCGCTCCGGGTCGACGCGGGCCGATTGCCAGGTGCCGTCGAAGCTTTCGAAAGGCCGGATGGCCTGGCGGGGGCCGATGGGAGGATAGAAACCGAGGTCGATTCCGAGGTCGAGAGGATGGCGGGCCGATTTGACGGCGCAATCGCCGCGTCGCGTTTCGGCGGCCGGAGTCGATTCGGGAACGGAATCCGGGTTGGCATCCCCGCAGAGCTCTCCCCAAGTCGCCGGCGCGGCCTTGCCGATGCCGGCGCCGGAAGCGAGCCGTGAGTAGTCCTCCCGGGGGAATTTCGGGTCCGAAGCGGAGGTAATCGGTTCGGCGGGGATCCATATTTCCCCGGCCGCGGCTTCCATGGATCCGGAAGCCGCCGTAAGCGCGATCAGAAGGCCAATGCTCGCTCTTGGATTTCGGAACACCGAGGGAAATAGTACATTTCCGATTATAATTCCGAAGAGAATGGCGTCTTCCCCCTTCATCCTCGGCCTCTCCTGCTTTTACCACGACTCCGCCGCCGCCCTCCTCAAGGACGGAGCCATCGTCGCGGCCGCCCAGGAAGAGCGCTTCACCCGCAAGCGCCACGACGACGCCTTCCCCGAGCGCGCGGTCGCCTACTGCCTGCGCGAGGCCGGCATCTCCATCGCCGACGTAGGGCTGGTCGCCTTCTACGATAAGCCCTTCCTGAAATTCTTCGACCGCATCGTCGATACCTGGCTCGCGGTAGCCCCTAAAGGCCTGCCCTCCTTCCGATCCGCCTTGCCCGCTTGGGCCGGCGGCAAATTATGGATGCGGAACGCCCTTAAGAAACATCTCGGCTACCAAGGCCGCATCCTGTTCCCCATGCACCACGAATCCCATGCCGCCAGCGCCTTCCTGCCTTCGCCCTTCGAGGAGGCCGCGGTGGTCACCCTCGACGGCGTGGGCGAATGGCAGACCACGACCATCGCCCACGGCAAGGGCAACGACTTCGAGATCCTCTCCGAGATCCGTTTTCCGCATAGCCTGGGGCTGCTCTACTCGGCCTTCACCTATTACGCCGGCTTCAAGGTGAACTCGGGGGAATACAAGCTGATGGGTTTGGCGCCCTATGGCGACCCTAAGTACGTAAAAACCATCCTGGACAACCTCATCGACCTCCGCGAGGACGGATCCTTCCGCCTCAACATGGGATATTTCGGTTACCTGGGCGGCCTGGCCATGACCAATGCGCGCTTCCACCGATTGTTCGGAGGGCCGCCGCGCAAGCCCGAGTCGCCTTTGACGCAGCGCGAGATGGACCTGGCGCGATCGGTTCAGGAAGTGATCGAGCTCGCGGTGATGCGTATTTGCCGTCAGGCCGCCGGCCTCACCGGATCGCGCAACCTGTGCCTGGCGGGCGGGGTGGCCTTGAATTGCGTGGCCAACGGAAAGCTCTTGCGTTCCGGGCGCTTCGATCGGATTTGGATCCAGCCGGCCGCGGGCGATGCGGGGGGCGCTTTAGGCGCGGCCCTGTTGGCCCATCACCGCTTCCGCGGCAACGCACGCGCGCCCGATCCGCAGGACTCCATGCGCGGCGCCTTGTTGGGGCCGGCCTATGAAGACCATGCCATCGAGGCTCTCCTGCGCGAGCGCGGCGCGCCCTACCGCCGTTTCGCCGGCGAAGATCTATACGATACGGCGGCCGAGGCTTTGTCCCAGGGAGAGGTGATCGGCTGGTTCCAGGGACGCATGGAGTTCGGCCCGCGCGCCCTGGGGGCCCGCAGCATCCTGGCCGATGCGCGCCGCCCGGAGATGCAGCGCGAAATCAATCTGCGCATCAAGTTCCGCGAAGGCTTCCGGCCCTTCGCCCCCGCCGTGCTGCGCGAACGCGCGGAAGAATGGTTCGGCCTTCAGACGGATTCGCCCTACATGCTTTTCACCGCGCCCGTGCGCGAGGACAAGCGGGGCGCGCCCGTGCCCGCGGACGTGCATGGCTTCGACATGCTGAAGTCGGTGCGCGGGGCCATTCCCGCCGTGACCCACGTGGACGGCTCGGCGCGGGTGCAGACCGTGGATGCGGAGCGCAATCCTTCCTTCCACCGTTTGCTGCGCGCCTTCGAACGCAAGACCGGCTGCCCGGTGCTGGTGAACACCAGCTTTAACGTGCGCGGCGAGCCCATCGTCTGCACGCCCTACGATGCCTATCTTTGTTTCATGCGCACCGGATTGGATCTGCTGGTGATGGGGAATTTCGTGGTCCGGAAATCCGAACAGCCGCGCTTGCCCGAGGCGGAAGCCATGGCGGCGCGGCCGGAGTCGGATTGATGACGAATCCCGTTGGAACCGGCGCGAAATACGCCCGCCCCGTCACCGCCGCCGAAGTCCGCCGCTTAGGGCTCATCTTCCTGGCGGCGGCCCTCATCCTCTTCGCCCTTTCCGCCTGGAAGGCCCGTGCGGGTCATTGGCCCTGGCAGGCCGCCGCCGCCTTCGCGGCCGCGGGACTATGCTGTTTGGCCCTCGGGGAGCGGGCCCGGGGAATCCATCGCGCCTGGACGGCTTTGGGCGATGCCCTGGGGCGCATCGTCTCGCCGCTGGTGTTGGGCGTTTTGTATTTCCTGGTGGTGACCCCTTTCGGACTCCTATCCCGCCTGCGCCGCCGCGATCCGCTCGGGCTCAAGCCCGATCCCAAGGCCCCCACCTACTGGCGCGCGCCCGTGTCCAAGCGGACCGAGCGCGAGGGCCTGCTCCGGCAATATTGAAGGGAAACCCATGGCCCGCAAACCGTCCCCGCCGTCGCCCGAAGACGAGCTCCAGAACCCGGGGCTTTGGTCGGAATTCTTCGGATTCATCCGCGAGAACAAGAAGTGGTGGCTTATCCCGCTCATCGTCATGCTGATCCTGATCGGCGGACTGCTCCTGCTGGCGGGCCAACATACCGCCCTCGCCCCCTTCATTTACACGCTTTTCTAGCCCCCCGGCCGCTAAGGCCCCTTTCCGGAGCCTAAGACCCCATTCCCGAAGCCGTTGCCGGCCCCGCGGCGCTGGCTTCCCGGGTCCGCCGCAACGGATAATAGGGGTAACCGGGACGTTGCAATGGACTCATCGGAATTACGCGCCTGCATGCGCGCTTCGCTGGCGGAAGGCTTGAGGGCTTTGGAGGATTTCCTCGGCCATGAGGAAAACATCGCCGCCATGGCGTCCATGTCGGCGGCCTTGGCGGCTTGCTTTTCCGCCGGGAACAAGGTGCTGGCCTGCGGCAACGGGGGTTCGGCTTGCGACGCCCTGCATTTCGCCGAAGAGTTCACCGGCCGCTTCCGCAAGGAACGCCGGCCGCTGCCGGTCATCCCGCTCATGGAGTCGGGCCACTTGACCTGCGTGGCCAACGATTACGGATGGGACGAAGTATTCGCCCGCGGGGTGGAAGCCTACGGGAAGCCGGGCGATATGCTGGTGTTGTTATCGACCAGCGGTAACTCGCCCAACGTGGTGAAGGCGGCCATCGCGGCCCGCCGCGCCGGCTTGAAAATCCTGTTGCTGTTGGGCAGGGAGGGCGGCGCCCTTAAAGGACAGGGCGACCTCGAGATCATCGTCCCAGGGCTGAATTCCGATCGCATCCAGGAAATCCACATGCAGGTCCTGCACATCCTGATCGAAGGGGTGGAGCGGGAGATGTTCCCGGAGAATTATGCGGAAGCGGCTTCCGCGGATGGGCGGCCTAAGGCGGACGATCGGCCTAAGTCTGCCGAGCAAACCCGAGGGGACGATCGTCCTCAGGATTGGGCGCCGCGTACTACTCCGGAACGCGCCTCACGTCGTCTTCGCCAATAGACGCTCGCAAGCCTTAGCGGACCGGGCCCCGAACCCTTTGCAGAGCTTACGGATCAAATCGAGATCAAGACGGCCCGCTTGCACGCGAAGAACCCCTTCGGCGTCTTCTAGATCCTTTGGGCCTCCAGCGTAGAGCTTGAGCGCGATGAGATCTTCGGCGGAAGCGATTCGCAAGCGCATCCCGTCCCAGCTCTCTTCAATCACCCTGTCCCAGAATACCGATTCGAGCTTTCTTATTCCGCCGATCAAATCCGCTTGGTTGCCGGCTTCATCCTTGATCCTAACCACGAATCCAAGGGGATCACCGGGTTCGCCCATTCTCAATTCGGTTTGAAAACCATTGCTTCTGAGACGTTCCGCAAGCTGGTCGATGTCGAATGTGCTCCCGCGTAAACTGAGCAGGGCATCCGCGTCCAAACTGGCTCGTACCCATCCATGGTAAGCAACAGCCATCGCGCCGATTACGGCCCAGTTTGCCCCGGCCTCATCCAGAACTTTTCCTATTGCGGCTAGGAGATGCGGGGAGTCGGCGAACTTATTGCTCATCTGGGTATTTCGATATGGCGGTTGCCCCGCGACGGCGTTCCCCCATTTCTCGCAGTTTGCGCATGAGCTTGGAATGCTCTACGAAGAGATCCAGCCGCTGGGCCGGCGTTAGCCTGCGCGCCTGCTCGATCAGGCCCGCCTTCAGGAAATCCGCGTTCTTGGACAGCATGGCTTAAAGATACCGCGTTTTGACCTGAGAAGGAAGCCCGGTTCCGCTTAGACCGCTCCCGTTTTCAGACCTTGTAGTAGCCCCGGTACCATTCCACGAAGCGCCCGATCCCCGTCTCCACCGTGGTCGCGGGCTTGAAGCCCACGTCCCGCACGAGATCGGAGACATCGGCGGCGGTTTCCGGCACATCGCCCGGCTGCAAGGGGAGCATGTTGATTTGCGCCTTCTTCCCCAGCTTGTCCTCTAGCGTGTGGATGTAGTGCATCAATTCCACCGGGGAACTGTTGCCGATATTGTAGATGCGGTACGGCGCCTTGGAAGTGCCCGGGTCCGGATGCGCCCCGCTCCAATCGGGATTGGGCTTGGCGGTATTGAAGGTCACCCGGTAAACGCCTTCGACGATGTCGTCCACGTAGGTGAAGTCGCGCCGGTGGTGGCCGCCGTTGAAAACGTCGATGGGTTTGCCGGCCAGGATATTCTTGGTGAAGATGAAGAGGGCCATGTCGGGGCGGCCCCAGGGCCCGTAGACGGTGAAGAAGCGCAGGCCCGTGGTGGGCAGCGCGAACAGGTTGCTGTAGGTGTGGGCCATCAACTCGTTGGCCTTCTTAGACGCCGCGTAGAGGCTCAAAGGATGATCCACGTTATGGTGGATGGAGAAGGGCAAGGTGGTGTTGGCGCCGTACACCGAACTGCTCGAGGCATAGGCTAAGTGCTCCACCTTGTGGTAGCGGCAGGCCTCCAGGATGTTCAGGAAGCCCACGATATTCGCATCGATATAGGCCCGCGGGTTTTCGATGCTGTAGCGCACGCCTGCCTGGGCGGCCAGGTTCACCACCCTGGTCGGGCGGTAGGTAACGAAGATCCGCTCGATGGCCGCCTTGTCCTCCAGTTGCGCCTTTTCGAAAGTGAACCGGCTGTCGGGAGTGAGCTGCGCCAATCGGGCCTGCTTCAAGGCGGGATCGTAGTAGTCGTTGACGCAATCCAAGCCCACCACGGTGTGCCCGCGTTCCAGGCAAAGCTTGCTGAGATGGAATCCGATGAATCCGGCCGCGCCGGTAATGAGCAGGGTTTCGGGCATGGAAGGAAAACGTAAAAAAGAACGTGGCCGTCCGCACTTCGGGGATTGTTGGAGAGGGTTAAAATGAATGGCCGTTGTCGCTTCGGGTTTGCGGATGCCATGGGGCGGGGTAGGTGCACTACAGAAAGGGCTGGCGCGCCAATGGAGCGCCATTCGGCGCGCCAAAGTAGCGCCGAACGTTGGCTTGATGCCTTCGGATACAGCGGATTGACGTACTGAGCGGGCGCGCCATTGGAGCGCCGGATGTAGCTCCAATGGCGCGCCACGGTTTTAGACCCCAATGCGCCGGGGGATATGAAAGGGAGGAATCGTGACGGAAAGAGAGTTCGGATGGGATTGGATGGAGGACGAGTACCGCCCCGGTAAACCACGCACGGATGCGGAATTCAAGGAAGCCTTGCGTCGGGCGGCGTACGGGCGCAGGCCTCGGACCGAAATCGACCTTTACCGGGAATGGGCCAAGGAACAGCGGAAGGATATCCGCATCAGCATGCGGATCAGCAGCACGGACGTGATGAAACTGAAGGCATTGGCCCGCATGCGGGCCGCCAAATTCAGGACCTATGTTGTCGAGATTCTGAAGCGCGAAATCAGCTTAGAGGAAGAGAGGCTTGCCAGCCTGAAGATCAAGCGGCAAGCTCGCGCGGCAGTGGGGGAAGAAGAGGGATAGGGCTGGAACCCTGAGGATAGGGCCACAACCCTGCAGGGCTATAGCCGCCAGAGGGTGATGCCCGCCGGAATCTTGTCGCGCGGCAACAGGTTCTTGATGTCCGCGACCACTCCCTTGCCGCCCCTCAGAAGGCGCTGGGGCAACGCCCAACCTTCCTTCTTGAATTGATCGTGGGCGACCGCTAGCACCACGGCCACGGCCGGTTTCAGCTTATCCAACGGAATGGGATCCTCGCCGTATTCGTGTTTGGCCTCTTCCGGGTAGGCCATCGGATCGGTCACCTGCACTTCGAAACCGAAGCTACGCAGCTCGGCGATGATGTCCACCACCTTGGTGTTGCGGATGTCGGAAACGTTTTCCTTGAAGGTAAGGCCCAGCACGGTGATGACCGGGCGGTTGCCGTCGAAGCTGACATTGCCCAGCTTCAGGAGTTCCTTGGTCATCTCGCGGGCGATGAAGCGGCCCATGCTATCGTTGATGCGGCGGCCCGCCAGGATCACCTGCGGGATATAGCCCACCTGCTCGGCCTTATGGGTGAGATAGTAAGGATCGACTCCGATGCAATGCCCGCCCACCAGCCCCGGTTGGAACTTGAGGAAGTTCCATTTGGTGCCGGCCGCGGCCAGGACGTCGCTCGTGTCGATGCCGAGGCGATGGAAAATCACCGACAATTCGTTCACCAGGGAAATGTTCAGATCGCGTTGGGTGTTTTCGATGACCTTGGCCGCTTCCGCCACCTTGATGGACGAGGCCTTGAACACGCCTGCGGTCACCACCTGGGAATAGGTCTCCGCCACGATGTCCAGCGTCTCCGCATCCATGCCGGAAACCACCTTGGTGATGCGGGTGAAGGTATGCTCATGGTCGCCGGGGTTGATGCGCTCGGGGGAGTAGCCCACCTTGAAGTCCACCCCGCATTTCATCCCCGATTCCTTCTCCAGGACTGGAACGCAATCTTCCTCGGTCGCGCCGGGATAAACGGTGGACTCGTAGACCACGATGGCGCCCTTCTTGAGGTTGCGGCCGACCGTGAGGGATGCCTTCTTGAGCGGCGTGAGATCGGGGCGGTTGGCGGTGTCCACCGGCGTGGGCACGGTGACGATGACGAAATCGGCTTCTTTGATGCGGGCGGCATCCAAGGTCCAATCCACCGTCGACTTCGCGATCTCTTCCGAGTTCACGTCGTGGTTGCGGTCGATATTGCGCTTGAGCTCATCGATGCGCTGGGGGTTGATATCGAACGCGATGACGCGCTGGACCCGTCCGAAGTAAACCGCGATGGGCATGCCCACATAACCGAGGCCGACCACGGCGATTTGACGATTCTTGCTCATTCCCGTTTCCTTTCCGTAACCCGAACCACAGAGCGGTTTCTAAGATAGAATCGGAAAGCTATATTTTGTCCCCCCATGCCCGCCGTATCCGAAAACCAAGTCCTGGAAGCCTTAAGAAGCGTAAACGATCCCGACTTGGATAAGGATATCGTCGCGCTTGACTTCGTCAAGAATTTGAAGATCACCGGCGGGGCGGTGAAATTCGACGTCCAGTTGACCACTCCCGCCTGCCCGGTAAAAGAGGACCTCAAGGCCCAATGCATCCAGGCCGTCAACGCCATCCCCGGGGTGACCTCCGTAGACGTCAACATGACGGCCCAGGTAACCCGCACCTCCACCTCGAAAAAGACCGATCTGCTCAAGGACGTACGCCACGTGATAGCCGTGGCCTCGGGCAAGGGGGGGGTGGGCAAGTCCACGGCGACGGCTAATCTGGCGGTCGCATTGGCCCAGACTGGCGCCCAGGTAGGCGTACTCGATGCCGACATCTACGGCCCCTCGATGAACATGATGTTCCAGGTACGCGAGTCCCCGGTCCTGGACGACAAGCAGAAGTTGCATCCGGTGGTGGTCAACGGCATCAAGATCGTCTCCATGGCCATGTTCGCCGACGATGAGAAGCCGGTCATTTGGCGCGGCCCCATGGTCTCCCAGATGATCCAGAACTTCGTCCACAACGTAGTCTGGGGCTCCCTCGACTATCTGCTCATCGACATGCCCCCGGGCACCGGCGACGTGCAATTGACCCTTACCCAGAGCGCTCCCATATCCGGCGGCGTCATCGTGACCACGCCGCAGGACGTGTCCGTGCTGGACGCCAAAAAGGGCCTCAAGATGTTCCAGAAGGTCTCCGTGCCCGTACTCGGCATCATCGAGAACATGAGCTACTTCATCTGCGACAACTGCGAGAAGAAGCATTACATCTTCCGGCAGGGGGGCGGTCGGCGCATCTCCCAGTCCCTGGGCGTCCCGTTCCTCGGGGAAATCCCCATCGAGCCCGAAGTGGCCATAGGCGGGGACGCGGGGCTGCCCATCGTAGAGAAGAACCCCGCATCGGAATCAGCCGCGGCCTACCGCCGCATCGCCGGGCTCCTCGCCTCCGAACTCTCGGTCTTGTCCGCGGCCCAGAGCGGGGTCCTGGGGGAATTCGACTACGCCTGGGACAGCCTCCCGAAAGCGAGCGCTTGAAACGAACTATGGCCGATCCCCAGCAATCCTTCGCGAAGGTTATCGCACCCACCTCCTTGTCCCGCGCCGAACCCGATATCCTGGTCGTCGCATGGAACGACGGATCGATCTCGCGCTACCCAGCCCGTTTCTTGCGGTCCGCCTGCCCCTGCGCAGCCTGCGTGAACGAATGGACCGGCGAGAAGATGCTGGACGAAGCCCGCATCCCCAAGGACATCCACCCCGTACGCCTGATCTCGGTGGGCCGCTACGCGATGGCCATCCACTGGTCCGATGGCCACAAGACGGGGATCTACGCCTACGATTACTTGAGGAAGTTAAGCCCCGGCCCCTGACGGCACCGACGGGGAATAGGCCCTCCCCTTGCAAAGGCTTGAGGGACGCCGACTTAGAATTGTAGATTAGACGGACGATATCGCTTTTGGCGGGGGAGTCGCACAGCATTGGTCGATCAAAACGAACAGCTCTATTTCCGCGATCTCTATCGGCATGCCATCATCACGCCGGATGAGGAGAAGGACTTGGTGCAACGCATCAAGAGGGGCGATTCCAAATCCATGCATCGCCTCATCCTGGGCAACCTGCGCTTCGTGGTTTCCATCGCCCGGCGCTACCAGGGCAAAGGGCTTTCGCTTCTCGAGCTGATCAACGAAGGCAACCTCGGACTCTATAAGGCCGCCAAGCGTTACGATCCTTCCCGCGAAGTCAAGTTCATCTCCTATGCCGTCTGGTGGATCCGCCAATCGATCCAGAAGGCGCTGTTCGAACAGGTGGGCGCCGTGCGCGTGCCCCCCAACAAGCTGGCCATGGTCAACCGCTTCAAGAAGGCGCTGGTCCAGAACGGCGGCGATTACGAGAAGACCATCTCGCTTCCCGACTTCGTCGAGTACGAGCAGGAAATCGCCGAGATCATGGAGAAGATCGCCGACGTCTCCCTGAACGCGCCCCTGGGCGCGGAGAGCGACGGCCGCGATCCGGTCACCACCCTGATGGACGTGCTCGGCAACGAGGGCAACCAAGAGCCCGACAACGAGAAGGCGGAGCTCTCGCGCGTCATCGATTCGGTGCTCGGGCAGATGTCCGAACGCGAGGAGAAGGTGCTGCGCATGTACTACGGCATCAACTATTCCCGCGAGTTCACCTTGGACGAAATCGGCAAGGAACTGAAGCTGACGCGCGAACGCGTGCGCCAGATCAAGAACAAATCCCTCCGCAAGCTGCTCCGCTCCAAGGAGTCGAAGGACAAGCTGATGCCCTTCGTCTCCGAAAACTGACCCCGCCCTGCGGCCCCGCCCTGCGGTCCCGCGCCCCGCCATTCGCTGAAATCGCCCTCCGCCCTCTCTCCGGCCCGTCCTTTCCTTGCGGATCCCCAAAAATCCATAATGCTATAATCGGCTGATATGGGGGAAGAGGAATTCATCCAATCGAGCGCGGATCCAGGGCCCGAGGAACGCGAGCGCTCGGAGCGCCGCGAGCGGACCGACCGCCGCATTTCCGATCGGCGCAACCAGGAAAGGCGTGTGCAGCCGCGCCGCCAAGGGGAAGGGCCCGAAGGCGCGCCCCGCCGTGCCTGGTTACTGCCTTCTTCCACCGTGCTGGCCGGCCTCATAGGCTTGGCCGCCGGCTTCGGCCTCTCCCGATTCGCCTCCTTCGGAACGGTGCGGATCAAGGAATCGGCCTTCGGGCTGGACGCCGCCCGGAACATTTCCCGCGGCCGCGACTTCGCCGGCATCAAGGAAATGCGCCGTTGGAGCGATCCCGATCGCGCCGGCTACCGTAAGGCGTTGGACGCCCTGAACGCCGGCCAAGCCGGCCAGGCCGCCGCCGGCTTGGGCGAATTACGCAAGCAACATCCCGAATACCCTTTGCCGCATGCCTTGGCCGCCTATGCCCTGCTGGAAGCGGCGGGGAGGGAAGGCGGCGATCTCGTCGCCGCGCAAACGGCCTACCGCGCGGCCTTGGCCGCCGACAGCGTCCATCCCTTCGGGCAGTACGCGGCCGGCCGCGTCTGCGAGGCCCTGGGACAACCCGACTCGGCCGAAGCCCATTACGCGCGCGCCGTGCGCGTCTCGCCTCAGTTCGCCTTTCCCTACGTGGGCCTGGGGCGCGTGCATGCGCAGCGCGGCGAGGCGCGCACCGCCCGCCTCAACTTCCGCATGGCCATCGGCCTCCTGGAATCCGACCCGGAGGCCTACAAGCAGGGGCCGGCATCGGCCTTGCCCACCGCCGAACACGAGCCCATCGATTTGCTGGCGGCCTTGTTCTTCCAAGGCGGAGCCGAAGACAGCGCGCGCATGGCATTGGAATACGGGGAAGAGCGCGGCGTCCATAGCGGGCAAATGGCTTTGGTGCAAGGCTGGCTGTGGGAGAGCCGAGGATTCCTGGCCAAGGCCGACTCCCTCTACCGCGCCTGGCAAACCAAGGATCCCGGCAATCCCGATTTCCGTGAGGCCCTGACCACCCTGGGCTGGAAGCCCGCGAGCCGCGAAGGGAACGCGGCGCCGGACGCCGAGGCCGCCTTCGCCATCTCCTTGCTCGATCCCCTGGCCCGCCAGCATCCGCAGAACCCGCCGCTGTGGATGGCCCTGGGGCAGGCCTATTACCGGCGCGGCCTTTTCGGGATGGCCACCGAAGCCTTCGACTCCAGCCTCAAATACGATCCCGTGCTCCCCGGCCTGGCCGAAAAGCGCGATGCCGCCTATCAGGCGCTGGTGCGCCAAGCCGCGCCGACCGGGGGAGTTCCCGCCCGCAAATCCGCGGGCCCGACCGCGGACGAACAAGCTCCGGTGGTCATACCGGGCAGCATCGCCTTGCTCGGCACCTACAGCGTACCCTGGGGCAGCACGCCCACCGAACTCCGCCAGGCTTACCCCAAGAAGATCTTCCGCACCTTGGCCAACGGCAACCTCCTCGACGTGTTCGATCAGGAAGGGGTCCGCCACGAATACCTGCTGGCCTTCCGCCAGGGAAAGCTATGGGGCGTGCGCGCCTGGGTCACCGACAGCGGGGGCGTTTCGAGCGACCTCTTCGGGCGGGTGATCACGACCAAGGCCAAGATCTCCGGCGAAGGCAAGGGCACGGGCGAAGCCAAGTGCAACGGCTTTAAGGCATTCCAAGGCGCCATCTGGGAGAACGACGACACCTTCGAGTTCATGGCCCAGTTCCAGGGCGAAGACCATCGCGTGCGCCTGGTCCGCATGGGCCGGGACTTCCTGCCGCAAAACCGCCGTCTCTGCGATCTGGCAGTGTTCCTGCGCGACGATACCTGGAAGTAAAGGCGGCTACGCCGGCTGCTCCACGAACCAGGCCGGCTCCTCCGCGTACAAGCGTTCCACCTGGTCCCACGCGACCAGGCTCCACCAGGTATCCACCCAATCCGCGCGCTTGTTCTTCCACTTCAGGTAATGCGCATGCTCCCACAAATCAACCAATAATAATGGTTTCTCAAGCAGGCTGATGGGGCTGTCCTGGTTGGCGAGATTACGGATATGCAGCTTGCCTTCCTGGTCCTGGGTCAGGAAGGTCCAACCGCTGCCGAACAGGTCCAGGGCCTGGGCGGTGAATTGCTTTTTGAAATCGGCGAAGGATTTGAACTCCTTCTGGATGGCCTGGGCGATGCGGCCCTTAGGTTCGCCGCCCTTACCCGGACCCATGGTGATCCAGAATAGGCTGTGGTTGGCATGGCCACCGCCGAAGTTGATCACGGCCCGGCGCTTCGCGGACGGCACCGCATCCAGATCGGCCAGCACCTCCTCGATGGCTCTGCCTTCGAAGAAGGTTTCGCCGGCCAGGGCGGCGTTCAATTTCTCCACGTAGGCGGCATGATGCTTGCCATAATGGACTTCCAAAGTGGCCTTGTCGTAGAAGGGCTCCAAGGCGTCGAGGGCATAGGGGAGGGGAGGAAGGGAATAGGCCATTTCGGTCTCCGTGGATAGGTTGAAGGAGTAGGGGGGAAAATACGGGTTGGCGGGTCGGGGCGCAACGATTTCGATGCCCTGAAACCCGCCCGTATCGCCCGGTTCCGGGCTATATTGGCGGCATGCCCGTCCCTTCCCGCCCCTTGCGCCTTTTCCTGGCCTGCCTCTGCGCCGCCGGGATGGCGTGGGGCGCGGCCCCGCAAGCCCGTATCTACTGGCTCGAATTCACCGGCTTGCATTCCGCCAACGCCGACGGCTCCGACGCCAAGACCCTGGTCCCCTTGAACGACGGCCCCGACGGCGTGGCGGTCGATGCGGTTGCCGGCAAGATTTATTGGACCAACATGGGTTCGGGCGGCAATGGCAGCGTGCAGCGTTCCAACCTGGACGGATCGAAAGTGGAATACGTGGTGCCCAAGGCCGGCACCTATTTCGCGAAGCAAATCCAATTGGACCTCATCCATGGCAAAGCCTATTGGAGCGATCGCGACGGGCTGAAAATCCAACGGTGCAACCTGGACGGGAGCCAGAACGAAGTCCTCATCTCGGGCGTGGACCATCCCGTGGGCATGGCCCTGGATACGGCCGGCGGCGTGTTCTATTTCAGCGAGAAGGATGGCGGCACCCTCAAGCGGGCGCCCATGGCCATGCCGCCCGCGGGCCAAACCGCCGCCAAACGCACGGACGTGGAGACCTTGATCTCGGGCTTGGACCAGCCCATCGACGTCGGCATCGACCTGGGCAAAAAGCAGATCTATTGGACCGATCGCGACGAGGGCACGGTGCATCGGGCGGGCATCGAAATCCCGGCGGGGCAGACGGCGGCGACGCGGAAGGACATCGAGACCCTGATGCGCGGCCTCAATACGCCCATCGGCATCGCCTTGGATTTGGCGGGAGGGAAGTTGTTCACGACGGAATCGGGGACCGGGGCCGTGTGGCGCGCCAATCTCGACGGGACGGGAAAGGAAGCGGTCATTCCCGCGCGCGCCGGCGCGACCCTGACCGGCATCTGCTTCGTGCCCGCTGCCGGGACGCAACCCGTCTCCCTGCCGTCCTTACCGATCCGGCGCGGGACGGCCGCGCGCGCCATCGAGGCCCGCGTCGATGCCTTGGGGCAACGCAGGGCGCCCGTCCAGGACGGCCGAACCTTCCAGGCCTTCTTCCCGATTCCCGGCCTATTCCGCTAGACTAGGTTTTCTGGTCACCCGGAACGCCCAGGCCGCCGCCAAGGCCGTCCCCAGCAGGCTGAAGAAAAGGGTCCAGTTCCGATTGGGAAGGATCCAGGGGCCGAACATGTGGTGGGGCAGGGAGATCACGGCGCAGGCCACCAGGCCGGGAGCCAGGCGGGGGCGCTGCGCGAGGAGATGCGCCGCCACGGCGTAAACCAGGGGGATGGCGGGCAGCAGTAGCCTTTCCATATCGCCGCCCAGGGACGCGGCGAAAAGGGTTCCCGCCCCCAGGGCGAGGAGATCGGGACGGCGCCGCAGGAATTCGCGGGTGTCCCGGAAGAACACCCAGGGCAAAAAGGAAATGGGGATCCACGCGTTCACGAAGTACCGTGCCGGCGTCACCGGCGAGAACCATTTAATCCCATAGAGCTTGAGAAGCCCCAGGTAGCCCGCTTCGGCGGGGAGCCGGTAGTGGGCGCGCATCCAGGCCGCCGCCAGGAGGCCGGGGACGAGCGCAAGCCCGAGCGCGATCCATTCCCGCCGACCGGATTTGCGCATCCAGGCCGCGATGGCGAAACCCGGCAGAAGCAGGATGGGCGCTTCGCGCGCGAGTATGCCCGCCAGGAAAGCCCCGGCCAACAGGAACCACCGCTTGCGTTCGAAGGCCAACAGGGCGACGAGCATCCCGAGGAGGGCCAGCAAATCGTCCAGCTGGTAGAAATTCCAAATCTCGAAACCGGCCAGGTATTTGTTGAGCAGCCAAAGGATCACCGTGATGCCCGCGGCCGCGGCCGGGTTGCCGAAAGCGATCAAAAGGAGATAGAGCGCGAGCGCGCAGCCGGCGGCTGCGGCGTCGGTCAGCACGCGAAACGCCAGATGCACGTCGATCGGCATGGCGCCGGCCAGCCAAGGCCCCAGGATCCGGTAGCCGTAAGGCGCCGGTACCGATGCGGGGCCGCCCGAGCTCATGGTCACGTAGAACTTGGCGTCGGCCTCGGGATGGGCCGCGAAGTCCATGGACCCGTAATAGAAATGCAAGAGGATGGCCGCCAGCGGCAGGAACAGCGGCCAAAAGCGTCCGGGGCGGGAAGGCGCGTCGGCCATCGGGTCAGGGCGCTTCCACGCCAAGGTCAACGCGCATCCACGCTATAGCCACGCGGCATCCGCGCTAGGGTCACGGAGCATTCAGGAACTTGTGGATCTTCGCCACGTCCTCATCGGTGATCGGGAGCTTCACCATGATGTGGGTGGTCCGCTTGGGGGTGTAACCGGGAGGATACTCCCCCCGCATGACGCGCGCCTGCACCAGCTCCAGGGACGAGCCCTTGATGGCGGGGCCCAGGGACCCGTCCCGGGAGGGATCCACGTTATGGCAGGCGATGCAGTGGGACATGAATATGGCGCGGCCCATGGCTACGTCCGAATCGCCTCCGGCCGCTTCCTTCTTATTGCAAGCGGTCCACAATTGCAAAACGCAGGCCACCAGGAAGGCCGCGGCCACGGCGCGGGCGATCAGCCGGGCCGGCCGCAAAAAGGAAAGGCGCCCACGGGGGACGCCTTCGGAATGATGGGATGCGGGCAAAAGGGCCTCCTTAGCGAGGATGCAGGATGACTTCGGCCAGGACGTAGAAGACTATGGCGAGCAACAATCCCATGTGGATGACGCCCACGGGCTTTTCGATGAGCTTGGTGGTGGCGCCCTTGTCGGCCAGCAATGCGTTGGCTTCCAGAAGGCCGGCGATCACGACCACGACGCCCAGCCACATCCCCACCTTGGCGGGATCCACGGCGATGGCCAGATGGCTGGCGGCGCCCATGAAGAACAGCAAGGGAATGGACATGAGGGTATTGGTGCGGGAGGCCAGGAAGGCGCGGCGCGCGAGGGCGGGCAGGTTCTCCACCTTCTCGCCATTGGCCGAGGCGATGATTTTCTTCTGGCGGGGCCAGATCACGAACCAGACGTTGAACCACATGATGGTGCCGAGGATGGCGCCGGTCATGATGGTGGCGCCCCAGTTGGTCATGAAGATGTCGTGGCCGCCCTGGCTGCCGCGCAGGATGATGATGAGCCAGCCGGTCAGGAGGGTGCCCATGGCGCCCCAACGGAAATACCAGAGCGCGAGCGGCACGAGGCCCTTGGTGGCTTCGGTCTTGGTCGACGCATCCGCTTTCGCGAAGAACGGGCCTTGCACGAAGTTGAAGTACCAGAGCATGCCGATCCAGGCGATGCCGAAAATGAAGTGACCCCAACGAAGCAGGAATAACAACCCGTCAAAGCTGAATAGAGCCCATTGCATCGATACCTCCGTGAATGACGGCGAAATATAACCAATCAGGACATTTTGACAATGCCGCGTGCATTCCTTGCCGGGAATCTCCGTATAATAACGGTCATGCGGGAATTGTCCGGATGGGGAGGCCGCCCCCGCTTTTCCGTCGAAGAGATGGAGCCCGACGGCCGGGCCGGGCTATCGGATCTGATCGGATCGCCTTACCTGCCCCGCGGCCGCGGGCGCAGCTACGGGGATGCGGGTTTGCCCGCTTCCGGCCACCGCGCCGTCAATTCCCGCCGCTTCCAGCGTATTCTCTCCTTCGATGCCGCCGCGGGCGTGGTGGATGCCGAGGCGGGCGTAACCTTCAAGACCCTTTTGGCCCTCGTTTTGCCGCGGGGATTTTTCCTCCCCGTAACCCCGGGTACCATGGACGTGACCTTAGGCGGGGCCTTGGCCAGCAACGTCCACGGCAAGAATCACCATCGCGCGGGATCGATCGAGCGATTCGTGATCGAAGCGGAGGTGGCCACCCCTATCGGGACCTTCACCTGTTCCCCTTCCGAACGCCCCGATCTTTTCCGCGCCACCGTGGGGGGCTACGGCCTCACCGGCTTCATCGTGCGGGCCAAGCTGCGGCTGGTACGGGTGGCGACCGCCCAAGTCGAGGCCCTACGCCTGCGCGCGCCCGATTTGGCAGCGATGTTCGCGCTCTTCGCGAGGCACGACCACGCGTACGAGTACTCCGTAGCCTGGCTGGACACGCTGGCGCGAGGGCGCAGCCTGGGGCGTGGCGTGCTGATGCTCGGCAACCACGCCGCCCCGAGCGGCAGACAGCCGGGCCCCGATTTGGCGCTGCGCCCGCGGCGCGCCCTGGCCGTGCCCTTCGCTCTGCCGGGGTTCGCCTTCAACCGCCCGGCCCTGACCGCTTTCAACGGGCTCTTCTACCGCTTCTCCCGCGCGGGCCGTTCCCGGGAGCCTTTGGAGGCCTTCTTCTATCCTCTCGATCGCATCCGCGACTGGAACCGGCTCTACGGACGGCGGGGCTTTTTCCAATACCAATGCGCCATACCCGATCCCAACGGCGAAGCGGGGATGGCGGAAGTCCTGGATCTATTGGCCCGCGAGCGCCTGGGGGCCTTCCTCTCGGTGCTCAAGCGCTGCGGCGATGATGAGGCGCTGCTTCCCTTCTGCAAGCGCGGCTATACCTTGGCCCTGGACGTGCCCTACCGCGGGCCCGCCACCTTGGCGGCCCTGGATCGCCTCGACGAATTGGTGATCCGCCATGGCGGCCGGGTGTACCTGACCAAGGACGCGCGCCTTTCGCCGGCGGCCTTCCGCGCCATGTACCCGGAGGCTCCCGCCTTCATGGCGACCGTGCGCCATTACAATCCCGAAGCGGGCGGCGGCCGCCGCTGCGATTCCCGCCTGGCGCAAAGGCTAGGGCTATGGCAGGTCTGAGCCCTTCCGGACGCGGCCCCGAGGCGTCCTCCTCCGACGCGTCGGCCTTTTCGCCCGCGGGTTTACCGTCCCCGCTTTGGCGGGCCCTGGTCGAACTGGCGCGGCCATCGCATTGGTTCAAGAACATATTCGTATTGGCCGGCGCCTTCTTCGCCAAGGATTGGCGCGATCCCGAGGTGTTGCGGGCCGCGGGCGCCGCCTTCGTCGCCTTCTGCCTGGCCGCCAGCGCCGTATACGCCTTCAATGACGCCCTCGACGCGGACGAAGATCGCCTGCATCCGCGCAAGCGCCTTCGGCCGGTGGCATCGGGAAGGGTGTCCGCCGCGACGGCCTTCGCCCTTGCGGCGGCGCTGGGAGCGGCGGCGCTGGGAGCGGGAATGATCGCCGGCCCGCGATTGCAGGTTTGCCTCTTCGCATACGGCTTGGTCAATGCCTTGTATTCCCGGATCCTCAAACGCATGGTGCTGCTGGACGTATTCTGCATCGCCGCCGGCTTCCTGCTGCGCTTGTTGGCAGGAACCTGGGGCATCGGGGTAGAGCCATCGGAATGGTTCCTGCTCTGCACCCTGAACCTGAGCCTGTTCTTGGGGTTCTCCAAGCGTTACGCGGAACGCGTCGATCCCGTGCGGCCGTTGGAGGCGAAGCGGGAAGTCTTGCGCAGCTATTCCCCCGAGTTCCTGCGCACCTTGCTCGCCATCACCTTGGCCTCCACGGTGATCACCTACGGCCTCTACACCACCAGCCCACGCACCGCGCTGGTCCATCCCCATGCGCGACTCATCTATACCTTGCCCATCGCCTTGTTCGGATTATTCCGCTACCTGTATCTGGTAATGGAAAAGGGTTACGGCGAAAATACCGTAGCCGACGTGCGCAAGGACATTCCGCTTCTGCTCGCATGCGCGGTATACGTGGTCGTAAGCCTGCTTTTATTGGCCGATTGACGCATCGTCGGCAATCTTTGCGCTCCTTCGACCGGAATTTATCTTCCCTAACAGAATGACGCATCGCCCCGTTTTTAAGCGGCGGGGAGACCAGCGGCCAAGGCGCTAGCGCGCCTTTTACCTCTCCGTGAGGAGTAGCATATGATTCGCATTTACGACCCGAGCCTGGAACGGGCTTGCCGGGATTTCCTGGACCGATCCCCGAAGGCCAATTATTGCCATGACCCCGCCTGGCTCGACGTAATACGCGAAGCCTACGGAAAGGAAGCGTTCGCCTTCGTGCGGACCGACCCCGTAACCGGGAAGATACGGGGCTACGCCCCCGCCTGCCACCTGGCCTCGGCGGCCTTCGGGCGCCACCTGGTGGCGCTGCCTTATCTGGATTACGGCGGCATCCTGGCCGAAGATCTCGACAGCGAGGACGTGCTGCGCGAGAAGCTTTTGTCCGAAGCCGTACGCGGCAAGGCGGGCCTCGAGATCCGCAGCCGCTTTCCCCTCGCCGGCCTGCCGGTTCCCGAGGACGGGAAGGTGTGCATGATCCTGCCCTTGCGCGAAGAGCCGCCCGAAGAGTCCCCGGAGGCCGATTGGACCCCCGTCGCGGCCGATGAAATGGAAGATGGCCTGGAGAGCGAGGAGCCCTGGATAGCGGAAGGGGCGGTCTGGTCGGAATGGGATGGGGCCGTACCCGTCGATGCGGCCACCTATCCTATCAAGACAGGGACGCGTAAGGGCCAGGGCGGCGCGAAGCCGGCCCCCGACCACGGCGCCAACGCTTACTGGAAGAGCCTCGACGCCAAGGTGCGCAACCAGGTGCGTAAGGCGGAGAAATCGGGCGTGACCGTAAGCTGGGGCCGCGAGGAACATCTGGACGAATTCTACGAGGTTTTCTGCGTGAACATGCGCGACCTGGGCTCGCCCACCCACGCCAAGGGATTCTTCGCCGCCGTCCTCAAGCATTTCCCGGGCGCTTCCATCGGCATCGCCCATCGCGAAGGGAAGTGCATCGGCGGGCTTTTCCGCATCCTGTGGAAGGACGAGCTGGTCATCCCCTGGGCTTCGACCCTTAAGGAGGAACGGGTGCATTGCCCCAATAACGCGCTCTACTGGGAGGCCATCCAGTTCGCCTTCGAACGGGATTGCGCGCGCGTCGATTTCGGCCGCAGCACCAAGGACGAAGGCACCTACCGGTTCAAGAAGCAGTGGTTGGCCCGGGAAAGTAATTTGTATCGTTACCAATTCGATGACAAAGGCCACTTCCTGGAACGGGCCTGGCACGTTTCGCAGGGCAAGCTAGGATGGACCCGAAACGTATGGGCGAAGCTCCCCTTGAAGCTGGCAAACGCCCTGGGCCCCATGGTGCGGGGAAGCATCTCGGCCTGAGAGCGCCTTCCGCCGCTCCGGCGGGGGCGGCCCGCCCCCGCAAAAAGACCGCCCGCCTGCTGTGGATCATGTTCGCGGTGTTCGTCGTGTACGGCACCACTTTCCCTTTCCGCTTCGACATCGGATGGCATGGATTCCTCCGCGAGGCCCAGCGCATCAATTGGCGCCCGCTGGGGGGTACCGCGGACAACATCATCCTTTCCGATATCGTCCAGAACATCATGTTGTTCATGCCCTTCGGTTTCCTGGGCTATTTCTCGCTCATCTACAAGAGCTCCCTGGCCCGCAAGGCCGCCGTGGTGCTGATGGGCGCGTCCCTCTCCGCCAGCGTGGAGTTCCTGCAGATCTTCTCGCCGGTGCGCTATCCCGCCCTGTCCGACGTCATCTTCAATACCGTGGGCACCGCCGTCGGCCTTTTGGTCGCCATGTCCTTCAAGCGGTCGGTGCTCGGCTTCAAGACCCATCCCCTGGCGCGCCGCTTCCTGGACGCGCCCTCCGCCTTCCCCGCTATCATCTTCCTGGGCCTGGTGATCGCCGGTTGCTGGGAGCCTTTCGATTTCAGCCTGGACGTGGGGCTCGTCATCTCCCATCTCAAGCCCCTCATCCGCCATCCCTTCACGTTCGCCAATCCCGATGACGATCTGATGAGCTTCATCCGGTTCCTGTTGGCTTCGCTCTTCATGTGCCGCCTGTTCGCGGAAGCGGGTCTCCGGCTGCCGGCGTTGTGGGGCGCGATCCTTTTGGGCGCCCTGGGAGGGGCGCTCGAGCTTTCCCAAGCCTTCATCCAATCCCGCTTGCCCGAGGTCCAGGACGCCCTGGTTGCCATGCTGGGATCGGCGGCGGGCGGCATCGCCTACTTCTTCCCCGGTTTCCATCTCCGCCCGCGCACCTGGACCCTGGCCGGCGCGGCCATGATCTTCCTGTCGTCCGCGGCGCGCGCGTGGTATCCCTATCATTTCTCGTCCCACTACTCCGGGTTCAACTGGGTGCTATTCATGCCCTACTACGAGCACACCACTTTCCAGGCCCTGGGGGATTTCATCGAAAGCGCGATGCTGTTCTTCCCCTTGGGATTCCTGCTGGCCTATTTCCACCCCGGGGTCCGCATGGAGGCCAAGGGCGTTTTGCTATCCGGCGCGCTCGCCTTCGTCGTGGAAGCGTTGCAGGGATTCGTGCCCGGCCGCTACGCCGATGCCACCGACGTGCTGGGAGCCGTGCTGGGCGGCTTCGCCGGCGCTTTGGCCCTTTCGCGCGGCTGGCCGGCCTTCAGGGAATACATGGCCCGGGACGACGACGAGCAGGTGTAAGCCGGCGCATGGGCGAAAGAGCGGACGTCATTATCGCCGGCGGCGGCATCGTGGGGTTGGCGACCGCCTTCCGTTTGCTGGAGGCCCATCCCGGCCGCAAGGTGCTGGTTCTGGAGAAGGAAGCCGGCGTGGCGCGCCACCAGACGGGGCATAATAGCGGCGTCATCCATTCCGGCATCTACTATAAGCCGGGAAGCTTCAAGGCCCGGCTGTGCCGCCGCGGCTACGCGCAGATGGTGGAGTTCTGCCGAGCGAGAAGCATCCCCCACGAGATCTGCGGCAAGATCGTGGTCGCGCTTTCCGATGCCGAGCTGCCCCAACTGGAAACCTTGCGGCAGCGGGCGGAGGCCAACGGGCTGCGCGGGGTGCGCGTGCTGGAAAAGGAATCCATCGCCGAGCGGGAACCGCATGCGGGGGGCATCCGGGCCTTGCACGTGCCCGAGACCGGCATCGTGGACTATAAAAAGGTGTCGGAGGCCCTGGCCGCCGGGATCCGTTCCCTGGGCGGCGAGGTGCGGCTTTCGAGCCGTGTGGATTCGTTGCGCGATCTGCCCGACGCCAAGGTGGTGGGCGCGGGAGAGGCGGAGTTCTCCGCCGGCTTCTTCATCAATTGCGGCGGCCTCATGAGCGACCGCTTGGCGCGTCTGGACGGGCTCGATCCCAAGATCGCCATCGTCCCTTTCCGCGGCGAGTATTACGACTTGTCCCCCGCCGCCGCCCCGCTGGTGCGGAACCTCATCTATCCGGTTCCCGATCCCGCCTTCCCCTTCCTGGGCGTGCACTTCACGCGCATGATCGGCGGAGGCATCGAATGCGGCCCCAACGCCGTGTTGGCCTTCAAGCGCGAAGGCTACCGGAAGTCCGATCTCGATGCGCGCGATTTGGCCGAGGTGCTGCTGAACCCCGGCTTCCGCAAGCTGGCCGCGCGCCATTGGCGCATGGGCCTGGGCGAATTCCATCGCTCGTTCTCCAAGGCCGCCTTCGTGAAAGCCCTGCAACGCCTCTTACCCGAAGTACGCGCGGAGATGCTGACGCCTGCCGGCGCGGGCGTGAGGGCCCAAGCCCTCAAGCGCGACGGATCCCTCGTCGACGATTTCGCCTTCGCGGAAGGCAAACGCAGCCTGCACGTCCTCAACGCCCCCTCCCCCGCCGCCACCGCCTCCCTGGCCATCGGCGAAGAAATCGTCTCCCGCTACACCGCCGCTACCCGCTGAGCGCGCCGGGGCCGATCGTCCCGTCCACCCCGCCCCATAATCCCGCCCCCTCAACTCGGCATTTCTCTCCGTTCCCCCGTAAGATGAGGGAGAAGGCGCCAGCCCCGACACGGCAACACAAAGCGAAGGCGGCTGGCCGTCAAGCGACGCGGGACCGCGCGGGGTCGGCCCGGCGGGGGCGCCGGGCGCATAACAAGCGGGCACGTTCCGGAAATAGGCGATAACCGGTTTACCGATGGCCCGCGAACGCGCATCCACGGCCCCGAAGAAAGATTCGCGGGCCTGCCTATTCCCGGAACGTGGAAAGACCCGGGGATCGGCCTAGCGCCGTGCGCGCCCGGTGTCCCCGCCGGGACGAACCCGCAGAGACCCACGCGCGCAGCGCCCACAACCAGTCTTCGATTTCTTTTCCATACCCCCAAGCGAAAGCGTATTTTCCCTCCGTAGCGCTTCGTCAAAAAATCCGTCGCATCACCTGATGGACCCCGTCCACGGGGGTTCGACGCCCTGAATCGAATGGATCCCATGCGGGATCGGGAGAGAACCATGTCCAAATCGTTCTTGCCGCCGGCGTTCTTCCTGTCCATTTTGCTCATCGCTTTCGCGCCCGTGCGGGCGGCCTTCACGACCCCGGCGTGTTCCGATTGGAAGCCGGGCGAATTCCGTTACGCCAAGCTGATCAGCCAAGGGACGACCGATTCCACCTTGAATGAACCCCTGAAGCTGGCCACCGCCCTGCGCGGGGACGGCAAGGTGGACGTCTACTTCATCGAGCGGCATGGCAAGGTGAAGCGATGGAACCCCGATGACAGCACGGTCAGCACCTTGCTCTCCCTGAACACCTGGACGGATTCCCCCGACAAGGTCGATAGTACCGGTCCGGATGCCGAAACGGGCATGGAAGCCATCGCCCTCGATCCCGGCTTCGGCAAGAACCATCGCATCTTTCTCCGCTACGAGCCCTGGGACAAACCGGTATACCGCATCTCGCGTTTCGAAGTGGACGGCGACTCCATCCCCATGGCTTCGGAAAAGGTGATCCTGGAGATCCCCTATGTCCGTGAACATACCCACTTGCAGGCGATAGTGCTGGGCGGCGCGGGCATGGCCTTCGATCCGGACGGCAACCTCCTCATCAACGTCGGCGCCAATACCGAGCTTTCGCCTTCGGTGAACGAGAAGTACCGCGATTTCAGCGCCGAGTATACCTCTTCCTATCTGCGCAATCTGCGCGGAGCGATCCTGCGCATCCATCCCGACGATTCGCCCAAAGGCTATACCATCCCCAAAGGCAATTTCGCCGAATACTACTCGGATTGGTTCAAGCAGAAGGGGCAGGACAGCCTGGCCGGCGTCTATGCCGACACGTCCATGGTGAAGCCGGAGATCTACATCAAAGGCGTCCGCAATCCCTACTCCATCACCGTCGATCCCGTGCGGGGCTGGGTGACCTGGGGCGAGTTCGGCCCCAACCGCATGGGCATGACCCGCGTCGAAGAGGACAATGTCGCCATGCATCCCGTCTACGGAGGCTATCCCTATTGGGCCGGCAAGAACGAGTTCCTGCTCGAAGGCATGCATCCGTGGGTGGATAACAATCCCGATCCCAAAGCGCCGATGAACAATTCGGTCTGGAACGACGGGCCCAAAACCCTGCCGCCCGCCGATACCCCGCGCTACGCTTACAGCAACCTGCTCAACTACGGATTCCTGGTCGGCAACCATCCCACCGTAGGCCCGTTCTACCATTACGACCCGGAATCGCCTTCGACTATCAAGTTCCCGCCGCATTTCGACAAGGCCTGGTTCCTGGCCGAACGGGCTACCAAAAGCCTCCGCGTGCTGCAATTGGACGAAACCGGATCTTACGTGATCGATTCGGTTATGGTTAGCGCGGACCAGCAATTGAGCCGTCCCCTGGATGTGGAACAAGGCGCGGATGGGGCAATTTATGTGGTCGATTACGGGGACGGTTGGCACTCAACCTCCCCGAATACCCAGATTGGCCGCTTCGAGTACACGGGGTCCTGCCATCCGGGGGCTTCCGAAGCGATCCGCAGGCTCCCGGGCCGGCAACCGGACATCCGCTTGGGCGCGCGGTCATTGGAAATCCGTGAAGCGGGCAGTCATGTAGTGCGCGAGAAGGACCTGAAAGGGCGTGAAATCGGGATTTGGCGCGGTACAGGGCCCCAAACCTACTCTTTGGGCAGGCCGGGTCAAGGTGTGAGCATCATCACCATAACCTTCCCGGAATCAGGAAAGATTGTGACGGGGATTACAGTTTCACCGTGAGTTAAAGTCCATATTGTGATCGACGGCCAGTAAAGGTTTATTCAGATTCAAATTAGGTTTTTAACAGATTCTAAAGTAAGGTGGTCCGAATGCGACCGATGAACTCACTCCCGGCGGCAGCCGGTCTCCTTCTCGTCCTCGCTACGGGATCATTCTCGGCGCCCATCCACTCGGAAACCTCCGTAGGCGGGCACGGGGGGTATTGGACCGTGCCGGCTACTTATGATCCCTGGGCCCCCGGGTGGATCGGCCACCGCGGGCATCGTTCGCCTGGATTGGCTCCGCGGGACAGGGGGCTTGCGAAAGACCATGGCGGCTATGGGGCGGCGAACCTCCCCTTCGGGCTGGGAAGAATGGATGAAGGCTACCCGATCCCGTCGCGGCTTTGCGGAGGCGCGGTCGGTACGGGCTTGTCGCAGTATCCGTTAGAGGGCCCTGATTCGGAGACGCCGGACTTGGACGTGACACAGCCAGGCGATGACGGATCGGATGCGCGGATTGCCGCCACCGCGGACTTGGACCGGAACGCGAACCCTATCCCGGCAGTACCCGAGCCGGGATCTTTGGCGATGCTGGGGGCGGGAGCGTTAGGCCTTTTGGCTGCGCGCGGACTGCTCAAGGATCAATAAAGCGGGGAACCACGGGTCGCACCTGCGCGGCCCGTTGATGTTCGCGAAAATGTCCTCTAACCGCCGTAATCGCGTACGGCCGTTTCCCGTTTCCATCCTCGGATTTCCCTGGCTCAGGGGTTTCCGCGAACGTTAATTTTGATCATTCGGCAATCCTGTATCGGATTCCGATGCAAAATGGAAACTACCCGCCCTTTCCGAGCCGATCTGGAGAAATACTACCGAATCGAATTCGGCGGGAAGACCGTCACGTTCTGGCGGAAAGCCAAGCTCTGGTCCACCCATCTGGGCTTGCAATGCGTAGCCGTGTACCGCCTGACCCGGTATTGCCGGGCCCTTTTGCGCGAAGGCCGGATTTGGGCCGCTCCCATTTTCATCCTTTCGGAATACCTCGCGTTTCTGGTGAGGTTCTTCCATCACGTGGATATCTTCGCTGCCGAGATTGGACCCGGATTCTACATCGGCCATCTGGGAACCATTTACATCGGAAGGACCCGCATCGGGGAGAACGTCAGCGTCACGCATAACCTGACCATCGGGACCGGCCTCTCCGGGGGCCTCCCCCGCCTGCCTATCGTGGGCAATAACGTGTGGATCGGAACGGGATGCATCCTGTACGGGAACATCCATGTAGGCGACGGGGTGACCGTGAATTGCGGCACGGTGCTGTCGCGCAGCGTTCCCGACGGCTGCCTGGTCGGGGGGAATCCGGGCCGGATCATCTCGGTGCGTCACGAAAATTCCAAGCTCTTCGGGTTGGCCGGCGCCGGCGCGCCGGCTTTCGCCTCGGCCGCGAATCCCCTTGAAGATGCCGTTTCGGCCCCGTCGGCAGCGCCCGGAACGCGACCGGATCCCCAACCCCTGCAGAGATGAGCCTTTTCCGGTAGCCCTTTGGGCCGCCCCCGCCCGCATCGGATGCGAGTGAGGTTTCCGGATTTAGGGGCCGGGAGCGGTGCTTCCGGCCAGCAACGGGAGCAGGTCGTGTTCCAGATTCCTTTCCCACGACAGATGCTCGACGATATAGGCGCGCGCCGCTTTGCCCATCGACTCCACCATGGAGGGATCGGATAGCAGGCGGCCCAGGCAAGACCGGAATTCCGCCGGCGTTTCGGCTACGAAGAGATCGCGGCCATGCTCGGCGTGGATGCCGCCCATGGCGGCCTTGCCCACCACCACGGCCTTGCCGCTGGACATGGCTTCCAGGACCTTGTTCTGCATGCCGCGCGCGATGCGCAAGGGCACTACCACGATATGCGCCTTCGCCTGTTCGGCGCGCATATCCGGCACGAAACCGGTCACGTCCACGCCGTCGACGCGGGCCAGGGCCCGGACCCGCGCGGTGGGATTGCTGCCGGCGATCACGAAGCGCGCATGGGGATGATCCTTGAGCACGTACGGGAATACTTCTTTGGCGAACCAGGCCACGCCTTCTTCGTTGGGGAAATAATCCATGGCCCCGGTGAAGAGGATGCGGCCCGGTTCGGGCCGGGGCGCTCCGCCCCGAGGCGCCTCGCCTCCCTGCGCTCCGCCTTCAGGTTTACCGTCCCCGGCTTCGCTCGGGACGAAGTAGGTGGTATCGACGCCGTTCCCCATCACCAGGAGATTGCCTTGGCCGCCCAACCCCAGGTAGATCTGGCGCTCGGCGGGCGTGATGAACAGGGTGGCCAGGGCCAGGCGGCTGGCGGCATTCTCGAAGGCGAAGAGGCGGCGGGCCTCCAGGCGGTAGAACCAGGCGAAATAGACGGGCAGGCGATCGGCGTAATTGTCCCACTTGTGCGAGTCCACGTCGCAATAATCGAGCACCGTGCCGGGGAGGCGTTCGTCCGGGATGTATTGGGCCATCTGGCTCGAGAAGACCACGATGCGGGCGTATTCGTGCTCGCCGATAAGGCGGCGGATCTTGGCGCGCATCGCCCCATGATCGTAAATGGCCACGCTCAACGGCCGGGCGGTCAGGAAGCCCGTGAACAGGCGCCAGGCCTTGAGGAGCGGGCCGCGATAGAAGCCGGTGGCCGTGCGGCAGAGATCTTGCAGTACCCTAAGGTGTTTGATGTCCTCCGGGCCCTCCAGAAAGCAAACCAGATCGACTTCGTAACGCTTGGAAAGGAAAAGCACCTCGTTGTATGACCGGATCTTATCCCCTTTGTTGGGAGGATAGGGGATGCGGTGGGCGATGTAGAGGAGGCGGGGGGAGGACATCGTCAAGGCAGGAAACGGTTCAGGAAAGGGCCGGCGAGCTTGGAGGTCCAGAGCGGTTGGCGGGACCAGATATCCAGCAACCGGGCGAGCTTGGGGTTGGATGGGTTGAAAGTGGGCAGCTCGCTGCGGGTGTTGAAGATGAATTGGAACGGCAAGGGTTGCGGCTCGAAACCCATGTTCTTCTTGAAGTCGAAGGATCCGCTGCCGCGCCGGCTTTTGCCGAAGTCGAATCGCTTGCATCCCCTCTTCAGGCCGTGGCACATGAGCGCGTAATACATGTAATTGTTGGCGCCGGTGGAATTGGATTCCGGAAGGGAGCCGGAGAAGTAGGGGTTACAGATGTCGCGGAAGTAGAAGTTCATCACGCCGGCCACCGCCTTGCCCTTCTGGAGGACGAATAGGATGTCGGCCTTTTCGCCCATCGCTTCCATGATGGCGCGGAAGAAGGATTTGGGGAAAACGGGCGTCCCCAGCTTCTTGAGATTCACGGCATGCAGATGCCACAACAGATCGACGTCGCGATTGACGACGTAAGCGAGGCCATGGTTCTGGATGGCCTTGCGCACCGTGGCCCGCGACTTGCGCGGAATGGATTCCAGGCAGGCCTCTTCGGTATCGGGGAGGGGCTTGGAGAATTGCACGTTGAGATCGGAAGTGGGCAAGTCCAGCCCCGAAGCCACCGTGTTGCGAAGATGGACCATGCCCGCGCCCTCCTTCCGCGCCTCTTCCAGGCAGGCGTCGTGGAGCTGACGCGCCACGGCCGCATCGTCGGCCAGGACGCCCCCGTAGGCGGTGAAGGGCAAGGAGTACAGGCTTTTCTTTCCCGAAAGGCCGCGCACCCGGTACACGCTCACCAATCCGCGGATGCGCCCGTCCTCTTTCACCGCGAAGTGATGGTAGGGACGCCGGTAACTACGGTCCAGGATTTCCAGCCACGTGGTAGAGTGGAAAACGGTGCCGCCCGCATGGCCGGCCACATAAGCGTCCCACGCGGCGGCGTCATTGCCGCTAAGAGGGGATTTGGGAGTCCAGGTCTGGATGGGCAAGCGTCCTCGGATTTCGGAAGTAAGGAAATTGAATAATTGACAAGCGTTCGGGAAAGGGCTCCGCGGGTTTCCGCGCCTATTGTTTATCTTTGGTTGTCCCGTCCCGGAGGTTGATTTTCTATGTGCGGAATCGCCGGATTCGTCTATCCCGACAGGCGCCCTCCCGATCCCGAGGTCTTGAGGGCGATGACCCGCGCCCTCATCCATCGCGGCCCGGACGAGGAAGGCTACCATGCCGAGCCCGGGATTGCCCTGGGCCAGCGGCGCTTGTCCATTATCGACCTGGCCGGCGGCCGTCAACCCATCTACAACGAGGATGGTACCATTGCCGTGGTCTTCAACGGGGAAATCTTCGATTACGTCGAGATCCGGGCCGAGCTGGAGGCGCTGGGCCACCGCTTCAAGACCAAGACGGATACCGAGGTCATCGTCCATGGCTACGAGGAATGGGGCCTGGATTTCCCCAACCATCTCAACGGCCAATTCGCCATCGCCGTCTGGGACGAGCCTAAGCGCCGCCTGATCCTGGCGCGCGACCGGGTGGGCATCCGGCCCCTCTTCCATGCCACCGCTCCGGACGGAGCCCTCCTGTTCGCCTCCGAAATGAAGGCGTTGTTCCGCTATCCCGGCCTTAATGCGGAAATGGATCCCCGCGGCCTGGGGCAAATCTTCACCTTCTGGGCCAACATCCCGCCCCGCACCGTATTCAAAGGAGTCTCGGAACTACCTCCCGGCCACGTGCTGGTCGCGGAAGCGGGATCGATGCGCATCCACGCCTATTGGAAGCACCGTTTCCCCGATCGCGGCGGCTATGAGGATCACCCGGAATCGTGGTGGATCGAGCGCCTGCGCGCCTTGCTGCACGATGCGACCGCCTTGCAACTCCGCGCGGACGTGCCGGTCGGCTCCTACCTGAGCGGGGGCCTGGATTCCTCCATCATCGCCTCCTTGGTGAAGCGCCACCATAATCCCGGCCTCACCACCTTTTCCGTCGGCTTCGCCGATCCGGCCTACGACGAGCGGGCCTACCAGAAGCAGATGGCGGAGTTCCTCGGCACGGATCACCATATCATGGAGGTCGATTACGCCGATATCGGCGAAGCCTTTTCCGACGTGGTCCGCTTCGCGGAAAAACCGATGACGCGTACGGCCCCCGCCCCGTTGATGTCGCTTTCGGGTCTGGTACGCAAGCACGGCATGAAGGTGGTCCTGACCGGGGAAGGGGCGGACGAGATCTTCGGCGGCTACAATATCTTCCGGGAGGATAAGATCCGCCGTTTCTGGGCGCGCAGCCCGGAAGCGGTCTGGCGCTCCCTGCCGCTTTCGGGCCTATACGGGTACGTGGCGAAGAACGCCGCGGCCGGCGCCTTCTGGCGCCAGTTCTTTAAGCGCGGCCTCACCGACGTCGATCATCCTTATTACTCGCATCTGATCCGCTGGCGCAATACCGGTTGGATCAAGGGCCTGTTCGCTCCCGCCTTCCGCGAAAGCCTGGGGACGGAGGAGGAACTGATCGCCGATCTGGACGCCTACGTCGATCCCGAGATGCGCCGCTGGCATCCGCTCTGCCGCGCGCAATACCTGGAGATGGCGGTATTCATGTCGGGCTATCTGCTCTGCTCGCAAGGCGACCGCATGCTGATGGCGCATTCGGTGGAAGGGCGCTTCCCTTTCCTCGACCATCGCCTGATCGAATTCGCGGCCACCATCCCGCCCAAGTACAAGGTGAAGACCTTGACCGAGAAGTACATCCTCAAGCAGGCCTACGCCGACGTGCTGCCCCCCGCCATCGTGAATCGGCCCAAGCATCCCTACCGGGCCCCGATCAGCCGTTGCTTTTCCGATCCGGGCAAGAACCTGGCCGCCTCGCTATTGACCCCGGAGGCGCTCCAGGCCACGGGCTATTTCGACCCGCAAGCGGCGACGCGGCTTCTGGACAAGGCCCGTCAGAGCGAAAGCGGCCATCTCGGCGAACGCGAAGAGATGGGGGTGGTGGCCATGGCCTCCACCCAATTGCTGCACCATCATTTTTTGTCCTAAGGGATCCAGGGCTCCGGCTTCCGGTACCGGTTCCCTGTCCGGCGGCCTCGGCCGCGGGCTAAGCCGATCTGCGCGCCATGAGCGCCCGCACGGCCCCCGCCTCGTCGCAGGCGGTTTCCACCAGATCGTAGTCGGAGGAGCGGCGCAATTGCTTGGCCATCGGTTCGCCTTGGCCCAATCCGGCTTCGAAACAAAGCCAGCCGCCGGGCTTCAGGAAGCGCGGGGCCTGCTTGATCAGCTTCATCAGGATGGATACCCCGAAAGGGCCGCCGTCGAAAGCCATGGAGGGCTCGCGGGCGATCGCGTTTGGAAGATCGGGCACCTTGGCGGAAGAGATGTACGGAGGGTTGCAGGCGACCAGATCGGCGCTGCCCTGGAAGCGTTCCTCTTCGAAAGGGGAGAGCAAATCGCCGACCCGGAACTCCACCCGGAGGCCCGTCCCGTCCCCCCCGCGGCCCGCACCCGTAACCTCCAGGTTACGCCGGGCGAGGCCGACGGCCTCGGGGGAAAGATCGGAGGCGAAGATGCGGGCGCGCGGTTCGCCCGCCGCGATGGCCAGCGCCACGTTGCCGCTGCCGGTGCAGGGTTCGAGCACCAGCAATTCCCGGCCGGCCATGGCCTTCAGTTTGCCTAAGGCGGCGCGCGCCAGGATTTCCGTTTCCTTGCGGGCGATGAGGGCCTCGGGCCCGGCCAAAAGCTCCAGGCCCAGGAAGTCCTGCCGGCCGGTAAGGTGGGCCAGGGGCTCGCCCGCGCGCTTGCGCTCGAACAGGGCCGAGAGGCGAGCCTGGGCCGCGTCGTCGAGAGGGGGCAAGGGCAGGGTGGCCGCGCGCACCGCCGAGGCGGGGCTTCCCGCGGCGGCCAGCCACAAGGCCTTCAAAACCGTTTCCGCTGTTTCCTCGGGCATGTCAGGGGCCGGGGACCAAAAGGATTGCAGCTCGGAAAGGCGGGCCTCGGCTGCCGCATCGAAGCCGGAAAGGTCGGTCATAGCGGCTCCCGGGACAATTCCTTCTTGCGGATTTTCCCCGTGGCGGTTTTAGGCAACTCCGGCAGGAAGATCACTTCTTTGGGTACCATGAAATTCTCCAGGCGCGCCAGGCAATGGGCCTTGATCTCCTTGTCGGAAAGCGCGGCGCCTTCTTCCAAGGCCAGGTAGGCGCGGATGGCTTCGCCCATGAGCGCGTCGCGGACGCCCACCACGGCGGCCTCGCGCACCCCGGGAATCCCGTGTAGGCAATTCTCCACCTCGATGGGGCTCACCTTCTCGCCGCGGCTCTTGATGATATCGTCGCTGCGGCCCACGAAGTAGAGGAAGCCTTCCGCGTCCATGCGGAAGAAATCCTGCGTGCAAAGCACGCGTTCGCCCGGCAGCTTCCCCGGTTTCAGCATCTCCGCGGATAGATCGGGACGGTTGAGGTATCCGAGCATCACGTGGGGGCCGCGCACGTACAGGACGCCGGTTTCGCCGGGCGGCACGGGCTTGCCGTCCTCGGAGAGCAGGAAGACTTCCGTGCCCGGGATGGCTTTCCCGACCGATTCGGGCTTGACGTCGATCAACTCGGGCTCCAGATAACACACCCGCTTGCATTCGGTAAGGCCGTACATGCGGAAGATGAGGGCATTGGGGAAGATCTCGCGCAACCTCGGCACGATGTCGGCCGGCAGGGCCGCCGCCGTGTTGGTGACGCGCTCCACCGAAGGGAAGCAAAGGGGCTTGCGCGCGTGCATTCCCAAAAGGGTCATGTAGACGGTGGGCACCCCGGGGAAGACGGTGACCCCTTCGGACTGCACCCGGTTCAGGATCTGGGCGGGATAGGTGAAGGAACGCTCCAGCACGAGCGTGGCGCCCAGGCGCATGGCCATCAGCAATTGGTAGAGGCCGTAGTCGAAGGCGAGAGGCAGGACGTTCAGGATGCGATCGGTGTCGCGCAAGCGCAAATATTCTATTAGACTCCCGGCGGTGAATGTCATGGCCTGGTGGGTCATCATCACGCCCTTGGGATTGCCGGTACTGCCCGAGGTATAGATGAGGGCGGCCAGATCCAGGGGGATGATCTGGCTCGGCAACTTCCCGGCAGGCGTAGCGACAGCCGAATCGAAAGCGATCAAGGGGCGCGGGCATGCGGCCGGAAGGGTTCCCGAAGCGATGACCGATTGGATCGAAGGCGCGTCCGCCAGGGCTTCGACGAAAGCGGTTGCGATGTGCCCGTCGCTGAAGAGGAACCGGGCGCCGCAATCGTTGAGGATGAAGCGCAGCTTATCGGGTTTGGTTTGCGGGTTCACCACCACGAAGGTTCCGCCCGCCATCAGGATCGCGAAAATCGATACGACGCAGGGCCAGGTATTATCCATGTAGATGGCCACGCGATCCCCGCGTTGTAAACCTTCCCGACACAAGAAGGAGGCCAGGTTACAAGCTTGCTCCCTCAAATTGTCGTAGCGGTATGGCTTTCCTTCCACAACCAAAGCGGTTTTCGAAGGAAAGCGCGTACTTGAGTCAAGCAGGCTGTCGTGCAATAATCTCTGGTATCGGTGATCCATTTGGCTGAATCTCTCCCTGGTGAACCGGTAAAATTAGCTTTATCTTGATCCGGTCGAATAATTGTGTAAGTAGTAAATCTAAAAGAGGTAAGTCGTCATGGGTTTCACATCCGATCAGGTCAAGTCCGCTTTGCGGGATTTCGTGGCCGGGAATTTCCTGCTCGGGAAGGACGCCAAGACGATTGGCGATCAGGATTCGTTCCTGGACAGCGGCTTGGTGGATTCGACAGGAATCCTGGAGTTCGTCGGATTCCTGGAAGAAAAGTGGAACATCTCCGTCGCCGACGAAGAATTGTTGCCCGAGAATTTCGACACTCTGCAGAACCTGACCGCGTTCGTACTCCGCAAAGCCGCGAAAGCCTGAGCGGGCGCAGCACATGCCGGCCCCATTTTCCCCCGCGCTTTTAGTCCTCGACTACCCATCCGAAGCCGATCGCATCGCGGCGACCCTGCGCGATTATCTCCTCTCCGTGCGCCGCAAGGGCGTCGTAATCGGGCTTTCCGGAGGCATCGACAGTTCGGTTACCCTGGCCCTTTGCGTCCGCGCCATCGGCGCCGAACGCGTCTTCGGCCTGCATATGCCCGAGCGCGATTCCTCCGAAGACACCCTGGACCTGAGCCAGTCGGTCGCTCGCCATTTCAGCGTCGCTTCCGAGGTGGAAGACATCACCGCGCTCCTCGATGCCGCCGGATGTTACCGTCGCCGCGATGCCGCCATCCGCACCGTGATTCCCGAATACGCGGCCGATTGGAAATGCAAAATCGTGCTCTCCGGCGGGGTCTCCGGAGGCGGCCTCAACGTTTTCCACGTGGTGGCGCAAGCCCCCGACGGCACCCAGACCAAGAAACGACTGCCCCTAGAGGCGTATCTGGGAGTGGTGGCCGCCAGCAATTTCAAGCAGCGCATCCGCAAGATGCTGGAATATTACCATGCCGATCGGCTCAACTACGCCACCACGGGCACGCCGAACCGCCTCGAATACGATCAGGGTTTCTTCGTGAAGCAAGGCGACGGCGCGGCCGATATCAAGCCCATCGCCCATCTGTATAAGACGCAAGTCTATGCGCTGGCCGAATACCTGAACGTACCCGAAGAAATCCGCCGCCGGCCGCCCACCACCGATACCTATTCCCTCCCCCAGGGCCAGGACGAATTCTATTTCGCGCTCCCTTACGCCCAGATGGATTTGTGCCTTCTGGGCAAGAACCGCGGGTATGCGCCCGCGGAAGTGGCTCCCTCGGTCGGGATTACCGCCGAGCAAGTGGAACGTGTCTATAAGGATATCGATGCCAAGCGCAGCGCGACGCGCTACCTGCATCTTGGCCCCAGGCTGGTCGAGGCCGTTACCGAGACGGGAGCGAAGGCATGACATCTGCGGCCAAGCCGTTCGATCGCGAAGAGTATTGGGCGGAACGTTACCGCGTCATCGATCTCACCAAATCGGGCCATATCGATTTGCCCGTCGCCTATAACAAATGGCTTTACCGCCGCAAGGTGGAATGCCTAATGCGTGATTTGCGCCGCGCCGGCTTCCACCCGAAAGGCGCCTCGGTACTTGAAATCGCGACCGGCACCGGAGTCTACGTGGAGGCTTGGAAGGGCGCCGGCGTGGCCCGCCTGGTCGGCATCGACATCAGCCAAGCCGCCACGGATGCCCTACGCGTACGTTTCCCCGCTTACTCCTTCCACAAGCGGGATCTGGGCGAGCCGGGGTTGGCCAAGCTCACCGGCACGGGCTTCGACTTGGTCACGGCGGTGGACATGGTCTACCATATCGTGGAGGACGAACGGTTTCCGGTAGCCCTCGCGAATATGGCCGAAGCGGTAAAGCCGGGAGGGCTGCTCGCCATCCACGACGTGTTCCCCCATCGCGAGGAGCTCGATTTCGGTTATCTCAAGCTGCGGACTTTGGAAACCTTCGTCCGCGCATTGGATAAGGCCGGGTTCGACATCGTCTCGCGCACGCCCACTTTCTTCTTCGCGGTGCAAACCCACGACCACCTTTCCGAGCAAGCGCAAAAACGCATGGACGCCATTTGGGACCGCTTTACGGCGCGCCTCATCCAACGGGCTCCGGGCGCCGCCGGGGCCTTCACCTATGCTATCGACCGCGCGCTGGGCATGGTCCTGCGCGAAGGCCCGTCCTTCGAGATGCTCGTCTGCCGGAGGCGCGGCTGATGAAGAATTGGTATTGGACGATGCGCTCGGAAATCCCCGAGTTCTTCTTCTGGTTCCTGAACCGCCTCCCCGGGAAGACGGGCATCAAGCTGCGCAAGGTGTTCCTGCCGCGGTGGCTGGGGGCTTGCGGAACCAATCCGGTCTTCCACACCAACATCCGCATCACCAATCCCGAACGCCTGAAAATCGGGGATTCCTGCGCCTTCGCCGACGGGACCTTCTTCACCGCGGGCGGCGGCATCACCATCGGCAATTTCGTGGCGACGGGTCCCGACGTCAAGATCTGGTCGGTGAACCATCGCTTCGAGGATCCCGATATCCCTTGGATGGAACAAGGATACGAGCAAAACCCCGTGGTCATCGAGGACGACGTGTGGCTGGGCGCCTCCGTCTTCGTGAAGCCAGGCGTTCGCATCGGCAAGGGAGCGATCATTTCCGCCGGCACCGTGCTTTCGAAATCGGTACCGGCCTTTTCCATCGTGGCGGGAAATCCCGGACGCGTGGTGGGTTGGCGCAAGCGGCCCGAGGGCGGGGGGTCCCCGCTGGAAAAGCCCGGCATCGGCCAGAAGCTCGCCGCAGCGGAATCCCAGGCGGAGGAATGAAGCATGCGCAGAATCATGGCGCTCGGAATCGCATTGCTCGCCCTGTGTTCCTGCGACAAGGAAACCGGTAGCGCGTCCGTGACCGCTTTCGTCCCGGATCCCGGATTGGCCGCCGATCTGGCCAAGACATCAGCCCTGCGCGTTTTCTTCGGCCATCAAAGCGTGGGCGGCAACATCGTTGACGGGCTGGAAGAGTTGCGTTCCCAAGCGGGCGATACTGCCTTCCGCGTGATTCACGGCACCGGGGATTCCGCCTTGCCCCCGGCCTTCTTCGCCGAGGCCAAGGTGGGCAGGAACGGCGATCCCATCGGGAAACTCTCCGACTTCAAGCTTCGGTTGGACGGGCCCTTGCGGGGCAAGGTGAACGTGGCGCTCGTCAAGATCTGCTACGTGGATCTGGCGGCCGGCGCCGGAGTCGATCCGGACTCCCTGTTCGGGGCGTACCGCCGGACCGTACTCGATCTGGAAACGGAACATCCCGGCCTCGTCGTGGTTCCGGTTACCTCGCCGTTGACCGTTCCCGATTTCGGGGCGCGCGGTAGGCTCGACGCCCTCAAAGGGATGCTTGGCCGCTGGCTCGGCCGGCCCGACGACAACGCGCGCCGCGCGCGCTTCAACGCGCGCATACGGGATAGCTTCCGCGATCGGATCATCTTCGACCTGGCCGCGATCGAATCGACCCGTCCCGACGGGACCCTCGTCCGTTACGGCCGCGGGGGATTGGTGGAGGCTCTAGCGCGGGAATACTCTTCCGATGGCGGCCATCTCAATGCCTTGGGGCGCAAGGTCGCCGCGCGCGCATTGTTGCGTACCTTGGCGCGCGTCCCGTCCCGCCCGGTGCCCGTTGGCGACGCGGGAGCCATTGGCGGGCCGCGGCCCAATTCTTAGCTTTCCCCGGAAGATGGTTTCCCCCAGATTCCCAATCTCCGTCCTTTTCGCGGCAGCGCTCGTCTTGGCGATCCATGCGGGAGCCGCCCCCTTGCCGACGGAGCCGCGCTCGGAACACTTCGTAGCCGGAGCGGCGCTTACCATCGAAATCCCCCTCGACACCGCCGGCATCATCCGGGGCGGTTATCCGATCGATTCGACCGGCTTCGTGGATTTACCCATCGTGGGCCGGATCGAGGTGGGCGGCCGCAGCCAGGAAGAAGTCGAGACCTTCCTCTCCGAACGCTTGGCCAACTACCTGAAGGACACCCATCTCAAGGTATCCCCGGCCTGGCGCATCACCTTCCTCGGCCACTTCGCTCATCAGGGCCAGTTTTACGTTCCCCCAAACGCGACGGTGTGGGAGGCCACGCGCATGGCGGGAGGCATCGCGGGAGAGCGGACCTTGGATAAGATCGTGATCTGGCGGGGCGGGCATCTGGTCGATATCCCCTTCCTGGACATGTATTCCCAGGGCCGCACCCTCGCCAACGCCGGTTTCCTCTCCGGGGATATCATCGTGGTTCCGGTGCCGCGCGATAATACCGGCGCATGGTATTGGTTCAAGGAAACCATCGGCGTAACCGCCCAGGTGACCAGCATCGTTACCGGGGTCATCACCCTCTACATCACCTATCTCGTCCTCCAAAACCAGAACGGGCGCTAAGCGTATCCATCCTATGAAAAAGGTCATCCTTGTCTGCGGGGCGCGCCCGAACTTCATGAAAGTCTCGCCGATCATCAAGGCGATGAACGCTTCCGGCAAACTCAAACCCTACCTGGTGCATACCGGCCAGCATTACGACGAGAAAATGTCGAAGTCATTCTTCGATCTATTGCATATCCCCAAACCCGACGTGGACCTGGGAGTGGGATCGGGCAGCCATGCCGAGCAGACGGGCAAGGTGATGGTGGAGTTCGAGAAGGTTTGCCAGCGGGAAAAGCCGGATTTGGTGATCGTGGTCGGCGACGTCAATTCGACCATGGCTTGCACCATTTCCGCGAAGAAGCTTTGGATTCCCGTCGCCCACGTCGAGGCCGGCCTGCGGTCATGGGACATGAAAATGCCCGAAGAGGTGAACCGCGTCGTCACCGATGTGCTTTGCGATCTGTTCTTCACCACCGATCCCGATGCCAACGAGAACTTGCGGCGTTCCGGCGCGCCCGCCGACCGCATCCTCTTCGCCGGCAACGTGATGATCGATACCTTGCTGGACAACGTGGAGCATTCCAAGGACAATCCCATCCTCGAAACGATGGGGGTTAAGCCGAAGGAATATTGCTTCCTGACCATGCATCGCCCTAGCAACGTGGACGATAAGGAAGTGCTATCGGGCCTGTTGGGCGCTTTCGATCATATCCAAAAGCGGATCCCCATCGTATTCCCGGCCCATCCCCGCACGATGAAGATGATCCGCGAGTTCGGGCTGGGGAGCCGGTTCGAGGCCATGTCCGGCATCAAGGTGTGCGAACCCCTGGATTACCACCAGATGCTGAAGCTGAATAAGAATTCGCGCTTCGCGCTCACCGATTCCGGCGGACTCCAGGAAGAAACCACCGTCCTGGGCATTCCTTGCATCACCATGCGCAACAACACCGAACGGCCGGTGACGGTGTCCATCGGGACCAGCGAAGTGGTGGGCAACGATCCCGCGAAGATCATCGACGCCGTCGATCGGATCCTCGCGGGCCGGTGGAAACAGGGCGGCACCCCGGAAGGCTGGGACGGCAAAGCCGGAGAGCGCATCGTGCGCTTGGTCGAAAACTACCTCGGCGCGTGAGCGCTTTACTCCCAGCCATAGCGGCGATAGTAAGATTTTCCGACACGGTTTAGGGAATAACCTGTTTCCGATTTATTCCGTTGGAACGGTTTGCAAGAAAAGGCTGGATCCTCTCTTGAGGAATAATTAACTGATTATGGCCGCGGACGAAATATGAGTAATACTTTGGAATCCATGCGGGGCGAATCTCCGCCTACGATGGGGGCGACCCCGACGGAGGATGCCGTCATGCCCGGCGCCGCCGCATTCCGGTATTCGCCGCGGGAGCAAGCGCGCATCGCCGCCCTGTTCAACCTCATCCCCGAACGCGGCGGGACCGCCCTCGACATCGGGGCGCGGGACGGGTTCCTGAGCGTGCGCCTGTCGCAACGTTATGAAACCGTCATCGCCTGCGATCTCGAGAAACCGGCCTCCGTTCCGCCTTCCCTGGCCTGGGTGGTGGGCGATGCGGCGAGGCTGCCTTTTCCCGATCGCGCCTTCGATTTGGTCATGTGCGTGGAAGTGCTCGAGCATATTCCCGAGCGTTTACTGCGCAGGGTTTGCGCGGAACTGACCCGCGTCACCCGGCGCAATCTGATCATCGGCGTGCCGTACGATCAGGATCTCCGCCTGGGCCGCACCACTTGCGCGACCTGCGGAGGCAAGAATCCCCCTTACGGCCACGTGAACGTTTTCAACGAGTTGAATCTGGAATGCCTGTTCCCCGAATTGCGCGCCGAGAAGACGGAGCTGGTGGGGGAAAGCCAGGAGCGCACCAACGGCGTTTCGGCACGGCTGTACGATTGGGCGGCGAACCCGTATGGGACCTATGAACAGGACGAGCCTTGCATCCATTGCGGAGCCAAGCTGGTCCGTCCCGCCCAACGCAGCCTTCCCCAGCGGGCGTTCGCCTTCGCCGCCACCCACTTGCAGCGGGCGCAGGTCGCCGTCACCGGGCGCCGCTCGAATTGGATGCACGTACTCTACAGCGTCGATCCGAGCCGCTAAGCGAGACATCTGCCAATAGGCCTTGGGTAAGTCAAAATCCAGGGACTTGTTACCGTTCAATCCCGGTAGATGTCTTATTTTGATTCCCGCGTTTACGGCCTTTTCATCCGAAATAACGGTTTCAGGGCCGGAAACATGGGGCGTAATGCGCTTGCTTAGGCCTTAAGGCGGGGCTATAATCTCTAGCCGGCGCCGATTGTTCAAGTCCTCGCCGTTTACGAGGCACGGAATTGCAGGGAGTCACCATGAACGGTTCTAATTTCATCGCTATTCTCCTCGCATCCGCCGCCATTTCCGGTGCCGCGCTCAACGTCCCCCTGGAAGTACACAATTGGGCCGCCGTAGCCCGATCGGGCGAACCCGTTACGGCCGGCATCCCTCTGCCCGCCGGCGCCGTTACCGATCTCTCCAAATTGCGCATCGTCGACGCCGCGGGCAAGAACGTGCCGGCCCAATTCAAGGCCCTAAGCCGGTGGTGGTACGAGAAGAACGATCTCGGCAGCGCCAACCCTTCCGCCAAATGGGTGCTTTGCGACTTCCAGGCCAATGCGGGTTCCCAAGCCGTGGCCGCCTATAGCCTCAAGGACGATGCCCCTTCCGCCGCCACCTCCGGGATCAAGGTCACCGACGCCGCCGACGGCGTCACCGTGGAAACCGGTCCCTTGAAATTCATCGTCTCGAAAAAACGTTCGGGTCCTTTCGAATCGCTATGGTTGGATTCGGACGGGAACGGGCAATTCTCGGACGCGGAACAGATCATCGCTCCGGACGCGGCCAATGCGGCCGTCATTACCGCGGCGGATTGGGCCGCCGGCGGCGCCACCGAGGATCAGGAGCATTCCTCCGCCACCAAGGCTCCCGAACGCGTGGTCATCGAAGAGCAAGGCCCGGTCAAAGTGGTCATCCGCGTGGAAGGCCGCCATTACGCGGCTTCCGGGGGCGCGACCAAGGGATTGTACGGATACCGCGCTTTCATCACCGCCTATGCCGGACTGCCGTTCGTGGACGTGCAATGGGCATTGACCAACACCTATCTGGAGGGCACCGAGCCGGGCACCGGCTCCACTCCCTATGTGGCGTATGTCTGGCCCTTCAAGCAATACCGCCTGGACCTGAACCTGAAATTGGGCGCTTCCCAGACTTATACCTTGCTGGGCGAAACCGAGTCGCAGGGCACGGCGGGGGCGACCGCGGCCACCTTGCACCAGGGCTCGAGCGCCTACACGGTTACGGGGGGCGCGGGAGGGACCGCCGCCAAGGGAGCGGGCGCCCTCAGCGATGGCAGCGTAACGGTGATGGCGGCGGTGCGCGATTTCGCGCCCAACGCTCCGCAAGGGATTTCCATTTCCAAGGGAAAGCTCTCGCTCGAACTCTTCGCCGCTTCCGGGGCTTCGCAATCCCTGGATCCCATGAGCCTCAAGAGCCACCGCTTCCGCCTGGCGTTCACCAAGGGGGCGGCCGCCGCCGGCGCCCTCACCGATTTCTGGAAAGGCGTGGACGCGCCGCTAAAGCTGCTGGCGCCGCGGGAATGGTACCGCGCCACCTTGGCCTGGGACGGCGGCTTCGGCATCCCCCCGGACGCTTCCTGGAACCGCATGGCGCCGTCGGCATGGCAGCGCCTGGCCAAGCCCGCCGCGACGACTTGGCTTACCTGGGGCGAGCTGGAAGAGCAGAACGGCGGCGGCGATCATGAAAACCTCACGAGCTGCTTCTGGAAGTACCTGCTGACCGGCAATCCCAAGGAGTACGAGCTATGGGAAAGCCGCGCCCAGTACTACACGGAAGTCATGCCCATCCAGAGCGGATATAACCGCTGGGACGATTTGAAATTCATGGCCGCGCCCGAAGACCACCTTTCCGCGCCCGGCATTTCCAACATGGATACGCCCGAGAACAATTACTCGATCAAGATCACCGCCTATCCCGGCTATGCCCGGAACCGGGACAACCTTCCCGATTCCGGCCACATGATCAATATGGAGGGCCTGGAATACTACCTGCTGACCGGGGATCCGGGCGTGCGCGACGGCGTGGAAAGCGCCGCCATCCGGGCCGTGTGCTACGTGTTCTTCCGCGCCTACGGCTACTACGGTTATTGGCCTTACCGCGATCACAAAGGCACGAAGCTGGACGTGAACACCGTCGCCATCTTCTCCTACGGGCCCCGTTATATCGCCCGTCCCGGCGTGGTGGCCATGCACGGCTACGAAATCACCGGCGATGATCGTTATCTGTACCCGGCGAAAATCGCCGCCTATTCCAACCGCAATCTCGCGCGTCTCAATCCCATCGGCTATATCGCCAAGGCAAACGACAAGCTGTACATGGGAAACATCGAAACCGTCTGGAAGGCCGCCCATCTCGGCGTGGCCACGCCTGCCTTCTTCTCCGGATCGGATTTCCAAATCGGCATAGCCGTGCGCTGCCTGCGGAATTATTGGGAAGCCACCCATGACGAAAACATCAGCGACGCGGTCATCTTCGCCGGGAAATCCTTCGAGTGGCGCTCGGGCCTGGTCGCCGGCAAGTACACGGGTTTTTCCTACGACGGCTGGGCGGATTACCTATCGGACGGTAAGCGCTATACCGACGTGGGCCTCGCGGGCAGCTTCACGAGTTCGGCCTCGGAGGGCTTCCAGGGGCTCATCAACGGATACCTCGCCAGCGGCCGGAAGGATTTGCTCAAGGTGGTGAACGACGGCAAGCTCGTTTACGCGAGCACATACACCTACGGCAGCGCCGTGGAAATGAAATTGATCAATTTGTGGGAAGCGGATTGGCGGAGCCGCGAACTCGATACCGTGCCCCCCGCCAAGGTCACCGATCTGGCCGTGACGCAGGAAGGGGATCGGCTGGTATTGCGTTGGACCGCTCCGGGCGGCGACGGCGGTTCCGGCAAGGCCGCCAAGTACCAGGTGAAATACGGCCTCTCGCCCATCGTGGATTTCCCCAAGCGCTGGGATGCAACCACCAAGACCGGCTGGCCGGATTTGAACGATCCTTTGCCCGCTACCGATACCGCCTTGCTCCTCAAGGCGAAAGCCTACCAAGAGAAGCAGGAAGTGTCCTTCTGGGGAGCGGAAAACACGACCGGGGAGCCCGCACCGCAATCGGTGGGCGCCAAGGAAACCTTCAAGCCCATCAATATCCCCGGCAATGCCGATTATTACTTCGCCATGGTTTCCTACGACGATGTCGGCAACGTTTCGGACATTTCCAACGTGGCTTTCATCAAGGCGGGGCAATTGGCCGTGCATAAGCCCGCGGGGAAACACGCCGGTTACGCCTTCGCGCGGCCGGGCGCGGTGGCCGATGGGGCCGGCTTCAGCTTGCGCTTGCGGGTTCCCGAGGGGGCCGGCGCCTCCCCGCTTTCCCTGCGCTTCTACGGGATACGCGGCGCCTTGATCAAGGTTCTCCAGGTGGGATCGCTGGCCCCGGGAGCCCGTTCCGTATATTGGGACGGCCGCGACGGCGAAGGCAGGAGAATCGGCGGGCAGAAATTCGTTTGCCGACTGGTGAGCGGAACCGATGTCGAAGACAGCATCGTGCTGACGCGCCCCTGAAGGAATGACCCAATCCGGGCCATTCTTTCTAGATTTGCGGGCGTTTTCCGCCCATTCCGGAGTCATCCTGAAAACAAGAACGTTCTTTGGTACCGGGCGATGAACCGTACCGCCTTTGCGGCGAAGTTGGGCTGATCGATGTGCGGCATCACCGGATACGTGCTCCGTTCGGGGTCGGCGGAAAGCAAGCGGCAGGTGCTCGAGGCCATGTGCGGGCTGATTTCCTATCGCGGCCCGGACGGCTCCGGCGTGCTGATCCAGGGCCAGGCCGCGCTGGGGCATCGCCGGCTTAGCATCATCGATTTGGCCGGCGGCGCGCAGCCCATGGCCACCCCGGACGGATCGCTCACCGTGGTATTCAACGGCGAGATCTACAACTTCCCCGAACTCAAGCGGGAATTGATCGATAAAGGCCATTCCTTCCGCACCAACTCCGATACGGAAGTGCTCTTGCACGGCTACGCCGCCTACGGAACCAAGCTGCTGGCGAAGCTGAACGGCATGTTCGCCTTCGCGTTGTGGGACGACAAGCGCAAGGTGCTCTTCGCCGCGCGCGATCGCATGGGCAAGAAGCCGTTCTACTACCATGCCACCGGCGAACGGATCATTTTCGCCTCGGAGATGAAATCGCTACTGGCCGAACCGGAAGTGCCGCGCCGCCTGGACCCGGAGGCCATCGACGATTTCTTCTCGTTCGGCTACATACCGGCGCCGCGCACCGCTTTCCTGGATGTGCAGAAACTGCGTCCGGGCCATTTCCTGCTTTGGGAAGACGGGAAAACCCGCGTCGAGAAGTACTGGGACGTGCGTTATGCGCCCGACCCCGATTGCAAAACCGAAAACGATTACGTCGACAAGCTGGAAACCCTGCTGCAGGCGGCCGTGAAGCGCCGCCTCATCAGCGACGTCCCGCTCGGCGCGTTCCTGAGCGGCGGCCTCGATTCCAGCGTCATCGTGGGCCTGATGGCGCGCGTCTCCGGCGAGCCCGTGCGCACCTTCACGATCGGCTTCGAGGAGAAGGAATTCAACGAGCTGGAGGACGCGCGCGTCGTGTCCGATGCCTTCGGCACCCTGCATCGCGAGCATATCGTGCGGCCCGACGCCTTGTCCATCCTGCCGTCCCTGGTATGGCATTTCGACGAGCCCTTCGCGGACTCTTCCGCCGTGCCCACCTATTACGTATGCCAGGCGGCCCGCCGCGAGGTGACGGTGATCCTTTCCGGCGACGGCGGCGACGAGTTGTTCGCCGGCTACAACGCCTATTTGGGGCGGGATCGTTACGATAAGTACAAAGCCATCCCGGCCCCCCTGCGCCGCATGGTCTGCGGGACGGCCGGGCGCCTATTGCCCTGGAACGCGCCGGGCCGCAACCTGATGCGCCGCTTGGGGCACCTGGAGGCTTTCGAACGCGGCGACATCCCCGAGTTATTCCCGCCCATCAAGGAAGCCCTGTACGCGCGCGAATGGGGCCGCAAGCTGACCGAGCGCGATCCCGCCTCCGTCTTCGCTTATTGGGAGGGCGCCCCGGCGTCCGGCCTCAGCCGCCTGCAATACCTGGATACCAAGGTCTATCTGCCCGAGGACATCCTCACCAAGGTCGATCGCATGTCCATGGCCAACTCCCTGGAAACGCGTGCGCCCCTGCTGGACTATACCGTGGTCGAATTCGCCGCTTCCATCCCGCCCGCATTGCAGATCAAGGACGGCAAGGGGAAGTACATCCTCCGCAAATTGGCCGGGCGCTTTTTGACGCCCCGGGTATTGGCCAAGAAGAAGCAGGGATTCGCGATCCCCCGCGAGAAGTGGTTCCAGGGCGCCTTGCGCGATTTCGCGCGCGATATTTTGACCAGCCCCCGCTTCCGGCAGCGGGGATTCTTCCGCCAGGACATGGTCGAAATGATGCTGCGCGAGCATGATCGGGGATCCCGCGACTACAGCATCTGGATCTGGAGCCTTATCAATTTCGAACTGTGGAACCAGGCCTTCCTGGACGGCGATACCCGGAAAATCTGAGCGGAGAGCGAGCGCGTATGGGAGCAATTTGCGTGATAGTCAATCGCCGGGAAAGCGAGCCGGCGCGCACCGATGTCGTGGACGCCATGCTCCGGGAAGCCGTGGCCGCCCGCAGCGGGAATCCGGCCCAGCCGCTTCCCGCGCCCGCCAGCCGGGCCTTTTCCAACGTGGCGGCCGGCGCCATCGACGCCCTCAAGGGGGATTCCGGGCAATGCCTGTACGAGGACGAAGCCGTGCTTGTGGCTTGCGACGCGGAGATTTACAACGGCAAGGAATTGGCCGGTAGCGCCGGCGTCCCCGAGAACGCCGGCGAAGCGGCCTTGATCGCGGCTTTGTACCGGCGGCATGGGGAATCGTGGTTCGAAAAGGTGGCCGGCATTTACGGGGTCTTCATATACGACAAGGGCAAGCGCAAGGGATTGGCCTTTTCCGATCGCCTGGGCGTGCGGCCCTTGATCGTCCACGAGGACGACGAGCGCATCGTGGTGGCCACGTATTTGGCCTCTCTGGCCGGATTGCCGGGCTTCCAGGCTACGCTCGATCACCAAGCCGTGTGCAGCTACCTGTTCATGGAGATGATCCCCACGCCTTTCACCATCTACCGTTCGGCGCGCAAGCTGGAAGGCGGCCATGTCTTGCGCATTTCCGGCGGGCGGACGGAAACGGCGCGCGTGTGGAACATGAAATACCCCGAGCCGAAGCTGGCGGACGAAGGCGAAATGATCGCCGGCATGCGGCGCCTGATGCGGCAATCGGTGCAGCGCCAGGCCGCCCTCGGGGTGAAGACCCCGGAAGAACTCGGATCCTTTCTCAGCGGCGGAACCGATTCCAGCCTCATCGCCGGCTTGCTCAGCGAATTGAACCCGGGCCGGGCGAAAACCTTCACCATCGGTTTCGAAGAGCCCGGCTACGATGAAATGGAATTTTCCCGCATCGCCAGCAACCGCTTCAAGACCAAGGCCGACGAATACTACGTGACCCGGGACGATATTGTCGACGCCTTGCCCCTGATCGTGCGCGCTTTCGACGAGCCTTTCGCCAACTCCTCCGTCATCCCCACCTATTTCTGCGCCCGGCGCGCGCGCGAATCCGGCGTGCGCGTGATCATGGGAGGGGACGGGGGCGACGAGATTTTCGGAGGCAACTCCCGCTACCGCGATTATTACCAGGATTTCCACCGCTTCAATCCCGCCGTGGAAATGGCGATGTCGCTGGCGGTGGGGGCGACCCCCAAGTGGGCCCAGGTAGGCCCCATGCGCAAGGTGGCCAATTACCTGGCGCGTAAGCATGCGCCTTTGCACGAGCGCATCCACGCGTATGATTTGTCCTTCTATTTCGGCAAACGCGAGAACATCTTCGCCGCCGGTTTCCTGGCCGGCCAGGGCCAGTTCCTGAACGCCCAGGAAATCGCGCGCCGCATCCTGGAAGGCGCCGAGACCACGGATGAATTGGATCGTTACCTGTATCACGATTTGAAGAATACCTTGATGGACAACGATCTCCGCAAGGTGAACACCATGACCGAGCTGGCGGGAGTGCAGGTGCGCTATCCCTTCCTCGATACCGAACTGGTGGAGTTCACCGGGCTTATCCCCTCCAACCTCAAGGTGAAGGATGGCGCGCTCCGCTACCTGTACAAGGAAGCCTTCAAGGATATCCTGCCGCTGGAGATCATCAACAAGAAGAAGCACGGCTTCGGGCTGCCGGTGGTGCAGTGGATGTTCCGCAAGGGACGATTCAACGACATGCTGCGCGACGCGCTTTTCGATGGGCGCCTCAAGGCGCGCGGCATCTTCCACGACGCCTTCGTGGACGGCCTGTACAAGCGGGCCCAGGCGGACAAGACGGCCTATTTCGGATACTTCCTTTATTACATTTTTTTCCTGGAACTCTGGCTGCGGGAACATGTCGACGGGAGCGCCAGCCGCGCATCGTCGCGATTCTCCGCCGCCGCCGGGGTTCCGGGCTCATCGGGAAGGGACCTATGACGGAAGACATCAAGGAAAGCGTACGGAAGATCGTGGCCCGCAGCGTGGGCGGCGAATACCGGGACAAGCCCATCCCCGACGGCATGAAGTTGATCGGAAATCTGCTCGACTCCATGGCCGTGAACAGCTTGATCGTGGCGCTGGAGGAGAATTTCGGATTCGCCTTCGAGGACGAAGAACTTTCCGCCGAGTCCTTCGAAACCGTCGAGTCGCTGGCGGAACTCGTGAAAAGAAAGCTCTAAGGGCGGGATGACGGGATCCAGCGAAGAGATGTTTTTCTTCGACGGCGTCGGCGGAAAAAGGCTGCTCGGCTTTTTCCACCCGGCGGCGGGGCCCGCCCGGCGGGGCGGCGTGGTGTATTGCCATCCCTTCGCGGAAGAGAAGAACCAAAGCCATGCGGTCATCGTCCGCACTGCGCGCGGCCTGGCCGCGGCCGGCATTCCCGTGCTGCGTTTCGATTTCAGCGGCTGCGGCGACAGCGAAGGCGATTTGCAGGATGCCTCCGCGGAGGATTGGGTGGCCGAAGTGGGTTGCGCGGCGGATTGGCTGCGGAAGCGCACCGGGAACGCGCGCGTGGGCCTGTGGGGTTTGCGGGCCGGCGCCAACCTGGCCGCCTTATATGCCGCCGGCCGCAGCGACGTGGCCTTCGCGGTCTTGTGGCAGCCCCTGCCCGATCTCAAAACCTGCATGACCCAGTTCTTGCGGCAGAAGTTCAGCTCCGAACTCGCCGCCGGCAACGCCGAAGGCTTTTCCGTGAAGGGCCTGGTCAAGCGGCTGGAGGCGGGCGAAACCCTCGATGTCATGGGCTATCCGGTGACTCGCCGCCTGTATGAAAGCTTCGCGACGAAAACGCCTCCGTTATCCGCCTGCGAATTCCCCTTCCCCCTTTGCCTGGCCGCCATCACCGAAGCGGATGCGCCCCCGGACGCCCTCAAGCGGATGGCCGAGGGCTTGCGCGCCTCCAATCGGCCCGCGCCTTTGCAGCATGCCCGCGAAGTGCCTTTTTGGGATCGGTATTGGCGCTGGGAAGCCCCTTCCCTGCCGCAGCTCACGTCCGGCTGGATAGCCTCCGTAGCCTAGGAGCCATGATGGAGGAACCCGTCCGCTTCCTCGCCTCGGGCAAGGCCTTGTACGGCATCCTGCATTTGCCGCAGGACGCGGCGCAGGCGGAAGAGGTCCTGGTCATGATCGTGGGGGGTCCGCAAACGCGGGTCGGAAGCCACCGTTCCTATACCCTCATCGCCCGGGAGCTCTGCCGCCGGGGCCTGGCCGTGCTTCGCTTCGACTATGCCGGCATCGGCGACGGCGAAGGGGATTTCGCCGGCTTCGCCTACGCCGGCCCCTCCCTGGAAGCCGCCTTGGATTACCTGCACAAGCGTTTCCCGGGCCTACGCAAAACCGTGCTCTGGTCCCTATGCGACGGCTCGGCGGCTTGCGCCCTGAACGCGCGCCAGGCGGCGCGCCGCGTTTCCGGGATGATCTTATGCAACCCTTATGTGCATTCGCAGCAGGGCCACGCGAAGGCGCTGCTCAAGCACTATTACCGCAAGCGCATCATGGATCCCGCGTTCTGGAAGAAGCTGCTTTCCTTCCGGATGGATCCGCGCAAGGTGCTCTCCTCCTTTTTCGGCTTGGCCAAAAGCGCGACGCAAGCATCGGATACGCGCTCCCCTAAAACCGGACCCGCCGACGCCGGCGTCCCCTCCGCCGCGGTCGCCGCCGACGCTGGCAGCTCCTCCGCCCCGGTTGCCGCTCCCGCGCCGGCCGCGCCTCCCGGGCTGGTGGGACCGGGCGATGATCCGGAAGGACTGCCCGAGTTGGTGATGGAAGCCCTCGAGGCCTACGCGGGTCCGTTAACGCTGATCATGAGCACGGACGATTTTACCGCGCAGGAATTCCTGGCCTTGTACCGCGAGCGCGATACCGGAAAACGCCGGGGACGGCATCGCACGGATATGCGCATCGTGGACGGGGCCGATCATACCTTTACGGCTTCGGAATGGAAAAAGGCCGTATGCGATTTGACCATGGAGGCCTGGGACAAGACGCCCGGGCGGGAGGGATAGGCGGTGATAAGGGTATTGCACGACATTTTATCCGCGGCCGCCGAGGCCTGCCCGAACAAGAACGCCGTCCTGCACAAGGATGATGCCTGGACCTACGCGCGCGTGCGCTCGGATTCGGCGAAGCTGGCCGCCATCCTGATGGAGGCGGGCATCGGCAAGGGCGATCGCGTGGGCTTCTACCTGGAAAAGCGCATCGAAAAGGTGAATGCCATTTTCGGGATCTCCATGGCGGGAGGCGTATTCGTGCCCATCCGCTGGCAGAACCTGGGGCATCAGGCCGCGCATATCATCCGGGACAGCGGCACCACGGTGCTCATTACCACCTACGCGCGCCTTCCCGCCATCGCGGAAGTGCTCGGCGAGGCCGCCTGCCTGAAGTTGATCGTCGCCATCGGAAAGCCGGAAGAGGGCAAAGGCGCGGCGCTGCCGGGCGTGCAGGTGCTGGATTGGAGCGCCGCCATGGCCGCGGCTCCGGATACCCGGCGCGGGCCGCGCGTGGTGGAACCCGATCTCGCCGCCATCCTGTATACCTCGGGATCGACGGGCAAACCCAAGGGCGTTGTGCTCAGCCATTTGAACATCGTGGCCGGGGCCCGTATCGTATCCGAATTCCTCCAGCTCACGGAAAACGATCGCCTCCTCAGCCTGCTCACCTTCGGTTTCGACTACGGCCTCAACCAATTGACCACCGCGTTCCTCAACCGGGCGCAAATCGTGCTGATGGAATACCTGTTCCCGCGGGATGTCGTTTCCGTGGCGCGCAAGCATGCGGTCACGGGCATCGCCAACGTGGCCGCCGGTTGGATCCAATTAGTGGATCTCCCCGGCCTCAACCAAGGCAACCTCCCCTCGCTGCGGTACATCACCAACTCCGGGGGCGCGGTCCCGGAGAACGTGGTGCGTAAGCTACGCCAGAACCTTTCCGGCACGTCCATCTTCCTGATGTACGGCCTCACGGAAGCCTTCCGATCCACTTTCCTGGATCCAGCCCTGGTCGACAGCCATCCCACTTCCATGGGCAAAGCCATTCCGGGCGAAGAGATCATCATCGTCGACGAACACGGCAAGCCCGTGCGGCCGGGGGAAACCGGTGAGCTGGTCCATCGCGGCGTCCTGGTGGCGCAAGGGTATTGGAACGCGCCCGATCTCACCGCTGTCCGCTACCGCCGCAGCCCGTTACAGCCGGCGGAGGTGCCGGTGCCGGAAATGGCGGTTTTCTCCGGCGACCAAGTGCGCATCGACGAAGAAGGCCTGCTGTATTTCGTGGGACGCAAAGACGAAATGATCAAGTGCTCCGGGAACCGCATCAGCCCCACCGAAGTGGAAGAGCAGTTGCATGCCTCCGGCATGGTCAAGGACGCCATGGCGCTGGGCATTCCCCATGCGGTTTACGGCCAGGCGGTCTACGCCGTGATCGTTCCCGCGGAGGGCCGCGCCGCCTTGCAAGAGAGGGAGTTGCTAGATTATTGCAAAACATCCATGCCGCCTTATATGATCCCCCAACACGTCGAAATCCGCGAGGACCTGCCCAGGAACGCCAACGGCAAATTGGATCGCGCCTTGATCAAAACGCAGGTGTACGCCAAATTGGGGATCGCTCCGAAATGAAAACCTCCCTTCCATGCTGAGCCCCGCCACCGAATTCTTCCCCGGAACCCGCTTCGGCCGCATCGGGGACGCTTTGGCGGTCGCGGGAAAGCCCATCGCCGACATCGTGCGCCAATACGGATCGCCTCTCTTCATCTACGACACCGGCATTCTTCGCTGGCGCCATGACGCCCTCCGCGCGGTGCTGCCGAAGGAATTGCTGATCACCTACGCCGTCAAGGCCAATCCCAACCCGGACATTGTGCGGCTTTTGGGGCAATGGTACGACGGCGTGGACCTCGCCTCGCAAGGCGAGATGGAAGTGGCGCTCAAGGGCGGCGTCCCCGGCGCCAAGATGAGCTTCGCCGGCCCCGGGAAATCGCGGGAGGAATTGCGCTTCGCGGTGGCCAACGGCATCGGGACCTTGAGCCTGGAAAGCGAAAGGGAACTGGACCACTTGGAGGCCATCTGCGCCGAAACCGGCAAGACCACCCAGGCGCTCATCCGCGTCAATCCCGATTTCGAATTCTCGCGCTCGGGATTGAAGATGGGCGGCGGCTCCAAGCAATTCGGCATCGACAGCGAGCGCGTGCCCGCGCTCATCCAGCGCTTGGCAGCCTCCAAAAACGTCCGCTTCAAAGGCATCCATATCTTTTCCGGAACCCAGAATCTGAACGCCGATTCCGTCGTGGAGGCGTTCGGCAAGATCCTCGAGTATGCCGTGGGCCTGAAGGCGGCGACGGGCTGCCGAATCGACATCCTCAATCTGGGCGGGGGCTTCGGCATCCCGTACTTCAAGGGCGATGCCCCGCTGGATTTGGAACGCGCGGGCGAAGGCGTGCGCAGGCTTTTCGCCGAGTACGCGCCCAAGCTGCCGGGCACGCGCTTCAAGACCGAACTGGGACGGTTCCTGGTGGGCGAGGCCGGGATTTATGTTTCGCAGGTGCGCTACCGGAAGGTATCCCGCGGCACGGTATTCCTCATCCTCGACGGCGGCATGCATCATCATCTCGCCGCCTCGGGCAATATCAGCCAAAGCCCCATCCGCCGGCAGATGGTGCTGGCGGCGGCCAACAAGATGAACGGCCCGACGGAAAAAGTGAACGTGGTGGGGCCGCTTTGCACCCCTTTGGATACCTTCGGCATGGGCATCGAGCTGCCGGCCCTGGACGAGGGCGATTTCGTGGCCATCCCGAATTCGGGGGCCTACGGGCCCAGCATGAGCCCGGTGGGGTTCCTCAGCCATCCGCCGCCCCGGGAAGTCCTGCTCTGAAGCCGTTCGCGAGGCGGGGCGCGGCCGAGACCGCCCCCTCGCGGATCAGAGCAATTGATACCTTTCCGAATCATCCATGCCGCGCCCGTCCATCCGCATCCTGCACATCATCCAATCGCTGGGAATAGGCGGGATGGAAAACCGCATCGCCCGCCTGGCCGGCGGGCTTGATCGCGGGCGTTTCGCGGTGGAGGTGCTGAGCTTCCGCCCGCCGCAAAGCGGCCGCCTGGAATTGCCTCCCGGCACCCCCCACCATTATTTCCCCGTCCCCTCCGGCCTGCATCCCCTGCGCATCCTCCGGCTGGCGCGCTTCATACGCGCGGGCGGTTATACCGCGGTGCACACCCATAACTGGTCGACCATGTTTTATGGCATAACGGCGGCCTGGTTGGCGCGCCGCCCGGTCATCCTGCACGGCGAACATGGCTTGAACCGGTCCGACCTGGCCGGCATCCCTTGGAAGCGGCTATGGGCCCAGCGCATCCTCTGCCGCATGGCCGACGCCATCGTCCCCGTGAACGGCGTCATCGCCGCCTACGTATGCAAGCATTGGCGGCTGGCCGCCGGTATCCCGCGCGTGATTCCCAACGGCGTCGATTTGTCGCGCTTCCATGCCAAGGAAACGCGCGGCGACTCCGCACGCGACCCGGCGCGATTCGAGATGGGGATGGTGGGGCGGCTGGACGAGGTCAAGGATATCGGTTGCGCGCTCCGGGCGCTCCAAAGGCTCAAAGCCGCGGGCCAAGCCGGGGGCATGCGCCTGACCCTGGTGGGAGACGGGCCGTTGCAGGCCAAGCTGGCCGATGAGGCCCGCGCCATGGGCGTTGCGGAAATGGTGGACTTCGCCGGCGCCCGCGCCGACGTACCTGCCTGGTACGGCCGTTTCGACCTGTACCTGAATACTTCCGTCTACGAAGGCATGAGCAATACCCTGCTGGAAGCGATGGCCTGCGGCCTGCCGCTGATCGCTTCCCGCGTTCCCGGCAATGCCGCTTGGCTGGCCGAGGGGGAGAACGCGAGGTTTTTCGAAAGCGGCGACGATGCGGCCTTGGCCGCGGCCATCCTGGCTTTGCGGGACGACCCGGCCTCCCGGGCGGAAATGGGACGGCGCAACCGTGCGAAGGTCGAGAAGGAATATGATAATAGGCGGTTCCTCGCAACCTATGCCGGACTTTACACGGAATTATCGGGCCATGCCGCAAGCTAGGCCCGTCGGGGCCGGTTGCATGGCCAGGAGGCGGATATGATTGAAGTGAGGTTGGCGGAAACCCAGGCGGAAAGGGACGCCCTTCTCGAGCCGGCGCGCGTATTGGCGCGGGAGGCGGAAAGCAACCTCACCTTCCATCAATTGCCCGTGCCCATGGCCTGGTGGAAGCAATTCCATAGCGAACCCGGAGAGGGCGATTTCGGGAGCAAGCGCATGCGCAATTTCCTGGGCATGCGCAGCCGCCTGGAAGAATGCTTTTTCGCAGCGGCGGAATCCGACGGCAAGTTGGTAGGCCTGGCCCCGCTCGCGGTCTTTTCCGTCACCGTGAAATCCAACGCCCCTCCCCTTAAGGTGCTCTGCTTTTGCGCCGACTCGGTCACGGTCTTCTACCAGGATCTGCTGATCCACCCGGGTAACCGCGAAGATACCCTCGCGGCCTTGCTGGATTTCCTGTGCGCGCATGCCGAGAAGCAGAACATGCTGCTTTTCCTCGGGTACATCCCGGAGGATTCGCCCAATCTTCCCGGCTTGAAAAAGGCCGCGGAGGCGCGCTTGCAGGCGGGCTGGAAAGGCGGCCTGGTCACCAACCGCTATCGCGGCGGCGTATATCCCTGGACCTTGCATCCCTTGGACTCGGCGCTGGCGGGGCTTAAGGAAACCGTCCCGGCCGATGCGGCGTTGTGCGAATCGATCGAGGCGCTCAAGGAAAAGCTAGGGAAGCAAGGCCCCACCTTGCTGACCTTCCAGGCCACGCGCAAAGGCCTGGAGCAGGAACTGGAATCCTTACTTGGCCGCATCCCGGCGGAGGGCGCTCCCGGCGAGGCGGCCCGCAAAGCGCGCGAGGCCATCGCATCCGACGTGATCATCTACCCGCATCTGAAGCTGCCCGCATCGGTGGAAGAGTTCCAGCAAACCTTGAGCTCCAGTCGCCGCTATTATTTCCGCCGCTACCTGAAGAAATTCCTGGAGGCGAACGGCTCCTTCGAAGACATCGCCCCCGCGGACCTGTCCAGCGCGGACGTGGAAGAATACTTGGCCTTGCATCGGCAGCGTTGGGGCAGCGACTCGGTGGCGGTAAACGATTCCACCATCGATTTCCACCGGCAGATAGCGATGGAAGGGGCTAAGATCGGTATATTCCATCTGTTTTTCGCCAAAGTGGAAGGCCGCCGCATCGCGGCCCATGCCTGCTTTGACATCGGCAACCGCCGGGAGTACTTTTTTTCCGGCCGCACTCCAGAGCTGGAAGACCTCCGGGCCGGCAAGCTGCTGGTCATGCATACCGTACAGGACGCCATCGCCAAGGGATTCAAGTTCTATGATTTCGGGTATGGCGGCGACGAATATAAAAGCGAATTCACCCGGACGCATCGGTTGGCCAAGTCGCTATTCCTGGCGAAGGACGGGGCTTTGCTCGATCTGGAAAAGATCTTCCCGAAATACGAATACATGTCCTTGGAAAGCGCGTAAGGGTGGCTAAGCGTGTTCTCATCATCGCTTTCCATTTCCCCCCCATCCAAGGCAGCAGCGGTTTTTTGCGCACGCTCAAGTTCGCCCGCTACCTGCCGGACTACGGCATCGAGCCGACGGTGCTTACGGTGAACCCCCGGGCTTACGTGGCCGTGGATCCCAAACCGGTGAACCAGTTGCCCGCCGGAGTGGAAGTGCATCGCAGCTTCGGATTGGACGCGCAGAAGCACATGGGCATAGCCGGGCGTTACCCCGCCTTCCTGGGCATTCCCGACAAGCATGCCTCCTGGATCCCCGCCGCCGTGCTGGACGGCAAACGCCTGATCCGCAAAAAGAGGATCGAAGCCATCTACTCCACCTATCCCATCCCCAGCGCGCACGTCATCGGCCATGCGCTGGCCAAATGGACGGGCTTGCCCTGGGTGGCCGACTTCCGCGATCCGATGTGGGACGAATTCCTGGAAGTGCCCAAGCCCGTGTTGTGGGCGCGCAAGCGCATCGAAGCCGCCGCCATACGCAAGTGCACGCAGGCTTTGACCACCACGCAAGGCATCGCCGATCTTTTCTACCGACGCTATCCCGAACTGCCCAAAGAAAAGCTCACCGTCATCTCCAACGGCTTCGACGAGAACGATTTCTCCCGGCTGCCGCCGCACTCGGGCGCGCGCGCGCCCGGTCCCGTGACTCTGACGCATGCGGGCCTCCTGGAACAAGTCGATCGCGACCCGGTGCCTTTCTTCCGCGGCATTAAGCTGGCCATCGATCGCGGCGGCATCCGCCGCGAACAACTGCAAGTCAATCTGATGGGCACGGGCAACGATGCCATCTACCAAAAGGAAATCGCCGATCTGGGCCTGGGCGACGTGGTCCGGCTGAAGTCGCCGGTGCCTTACGCGCAAGCCATCGACATCATGTCCGCGTCGGACATCCTCTTGCTTTTCCAAGGGCCCAGCTGCGAAGCGCAGATTCCCGCCAAGCTGTACGAATACATGCGCGTTGGCCGCCCCATCCTCGCCTTGACCACCCATGAGGGCGAAACCGGCCGCTTGGTGAAAGAGACCGCCTCCGGAACGGTGGTGCGGCCGGAAGATCCCGAACCGATCGCGCGGGCCGTCACCGAATGGGTGCGTGCGGTGCAAGCGGGCCAGGCTTTGCCCGCCGCCAGCGCCGGGACCGCGCGCGGATTTTCGCGCCAGAACCAGGCCCAGCGTCTGGCCGGGATATTCGCCGGCCTCGGCAATGCCAAATGAAACCGGAAACCGAAATCGAAAACACAGTCATCACCCATAAGGGATCCCCATGCGCAACCTGATCCGACTTCTCGCTTTATGCTCACTGATAGGCGCGGCCTTCGCCGCCAAGGGCGGCCCCGCGGCCAAGCGGGCGGCCCCGGCCCGGAAGGCCGACGTCGCCCCGTTCTATTGGTACTACTACGCCGTGGACTCCAGCCATCAGGACGGCAAGGAGATCGGGTTTTATTCAAAGCTGCGTTACGCCCCGGACGGTAAGCTCAAGGTGGGTTATCGCGGGCATTACGACGTACGCTTCGCGGAGTTCGACGGCCGGAATTGGCAAAAGCAAACCATCGACACCGGGGCGGGATCCGACGCCAAGATCGACATGGCCTTGGACAAGGACGGCAATCCCCACATCATCTACCACGACTGGCAATACGCTTACGTCTACTACGTCTGGTCGGACGGCCACGATTGGCACCGCAGCACGCTCGATACGCTCGGCAGCGGCGGCGGCTTCTACCAATTGTCGGCGCAGATGGACGCCAACAACGTTTTCCATGCCATCTACACGGCCAAGTACCAGGACTACGCCAATCTTACCTACTCCTATCTGCCGGTAGGCGGGGAGCGCGTCGGGCCGACCCGGCCCTGCGACTGCGGTCTCAGCGCGAAGTGGAACTCGATCACCTTCGATAAGAACGAGAAGCCCGTATTCGGCTTCTTCATCCATAACGGCGAGTACCTGAACGTGACCTATATGGACGGGGGCCAATGGAAGAACCAGGCCGTGGATACCGCCGGGGGAACCGGCAAGTTGCCGGGATTCTACGCCTCCATCGCGCATGACACGGGCGATTCCTTCTACCTCTCCTACCAGGACAACGACAAGAAGGGCTTGTACATGGCGTATGGCACGCCGGGCGGAACCTGGACGGTGGAAAAGATCGATAGCATGCCCAGCTTCACCTATTTCACCACGCAAAGCGCCTTGGTCCTGGGCCCCGACCGCACCCCCTATGTGGTCTATCCCTGGGTCGAATCCTCCGATGCCCTGGTCGCGACCAAGGCCAAGCTGAAGCTCGCGTACAAGAAGGACGGCCAATGGATCACCCAGACCGTCGACTCCGGCGAAGTGGTCGGCGAGTTCCCTTCCATCGCCATTTCCAAGGATGGCCTCCCGGCCATCACCTACGTCGATCGCAAGGGATTGACGCTGTGGTCGGCGATGGCGAGCAAGACCGCGCCTCCCGACACCAACAACAACGGCATCCCCGATTATAAGGAGCAGCCGTCGGGCATCAAGGCCATCGGGAGGCCGGGGAAAATCCTCGGGGGACGGCACGGCAGGGGCGCCTTCTTCGACTCCAAAGGCCGGACCGTAGCGCCGAAAGGGCAAGCCGCGTCGGGCGCGCCTGCCGCGGGCAGATCCGCTACGGGCGCTTATTTCCAGGTCGAGGCCGGCAACGCGGTAAGCGAACCCCAAGCCCGTTAGGCGCCATGCGCGGATTCCTGGTCCTTTACTTTCCCGGCCAACCGGAGCCGGGCGGCGATAGCGCCGGCTTTTCCGGGCGGCTGGGGCGATGGATCGCCTCCTTCCCGCCGGGATCGCTGGAGTCGCATCAACGGCCGGGATTCGCCTGCCATCTCTTTTCCCGTTCCCCGGTTCCGCCGGGCCTCAACCAGGTGACGGCGGATTCGCCGGCGGGCTTCCGCCTGTTCGTAGGCCCGAAGGCGGGCTTGCAGGCCGGTTCCCTTCCGGAGATCCCCGACCACGGATTGGACGCGCTCGCCGCGCGCCGCAGCTTGTTCGGGGACGGCATGGAAACCACCGTGCTGCTCAGCCTGGACGCGCGCGACGGCTCCCTGGCGGTGAAAACCGATTTGCTCAACTCCACCTACGTCTATCACGCCCGCATCGGCGGCATGCTGGCCTTTTCCAATTCCTCGCTCCTGCTGGCGCGGCTGACGGAAGCGGAGCCGGAACCGGAATCGCTTCTGGATTTCCTTTCCACCGGTTCGATTTACGGCAATCGCAGCCTGTTCCGCGGCATCACCACCTTGCGCCCTTCCTGCTTTTACAAATGGGAAAAGGGAAACGGGAAGGCGTTCGCGGAAAGCCGTCTCGAATACTGGAAGATGCGGGACATCGCTTTCGCTTCCTTGAGCCTGCGCGAGGGGAGCGATCGCATCCTCGCCGCCTTGGACGGCGAATTCGCATGGCTTAAGCGCAGCGGCGGCAAGTTCGTATTCGATCTCACGGGAGGCTACGACTCCCGCGCCAACGTGGGGATTGCCTTGCGTAGCGGCCTGCCCTTCCGCGCCACGGTTTCCGGCGACGACCGGCACGAGGACGTGGTGCTGGCGCGCCGCATCAGCGAGCGTTACGGCATCGATCTCAAGGTGGCCCGGCCGTTGGATACCACGGACGGCGAGGAATTGCGCGCCATCCTGGAGCAGGCGGTCGCCTGCTGCGATGGCGAATACGATGCCTTGGAGTACGCCAACATCCTGCACATCCATACCCGGTATTTTTCCGAGGGCGAGGCCAGCGTACACGGGTCCACGGCGGACGTGGCCCGGAATTATTTCCTGCTGCCGGGATTCTACCGTCCCACGCCGGAAGGCGCGCTCGACCTCGACGCTCTGATCGCCAAGAAGTTTTCCCCTTTCCTCGATCCCGCCCGCGTTTTCAAGTCCGACCTGGGCCGGGGCTGGGCCGCGCATATGCGCGACCAGATCGCCGCCTACGACGCGCCCGGTCTGCCCGCCTACGCGCGGCTCGACCTCGTCTACCTGCGCGTGCGCATGCAGTACTGGCAGGGGCGCATCGCCTCATCCACCAATCGCGTCCATTCCAGTTTCACGCCGTGGACCCGCATCGACGTATTGGAAGCGATACTCTCAACGCGTTGGCAGGAGAAATCCGGCGGCATGCTGAGCCGGACCTTGCTACAGCGGATGCATCCCGGATTGGATGGCTTTCCCATGACCGGGGGGAATTTCCCCGGCATCGGCGCGGCCGCGGCGCTGCGAAGCCTCCCATCCCTGGCCGGTTTCTTCGCGGGTAAGGTGGCGAAACGGGTGTCCCGTTCGGTACACCCTCCGAGGCCCGCCCAACCTTTGGCCTCCTTGCAGAGCGACGTAAACGCGGGCATCGGCAGGATCGAAAACCTTCTCCACCCCGATTTCATCGCCGCTTTGCGCCGCCAAGGGACGGATTCGCCACCGGCACTTTTGGTCTCGCGAATTTGGACGGTGCTTAAAGCTTATGATTGGAGTCGTAAAATCTGATTCGGATAAGACCTATCTTTTGATTCTGGCCCCGTTTTATGGGCCTCCCAAGGGCCAAATACCGCTTGACAAGAATGCCGATCCTGCCGAAAATATGATGTTACGAGTCTCACCGGGAAAATCGTTTTTTAAAATCGTCCGGAGGTAGGTTTTATGCCTTCCAACCCAGCGCTCGGCCTCCTTTTCCTCGGCGTACTGGCCGCCTTTCCGGTAGCGGCCAAACCCAACCAAAAGCTCGCCGATCTTCCGGCGGATACCTGGTATACCGTCCAGAATTCCCAGATGTCGAAATACTGCCCCACCCCTTACGTGGGCGGGACCAACGGTTGCAAAGCCATTGTCCAATCCTGGAACGGGGGACTTTTCATTCCCGACACCAAGTCCATGCTCGTTTGGGGCGGCGGGCACGGCGACTATTACGGCAACGAGGTGTATGCCTTCAGCATCGATTCCCTGGGCTGGACGCTCTTGACCCAGCCTTCCCGGACCTCGCCGCTCATCGATCAGGATCCCCTGCCGGACGGGAACCCGGTAGCGCGGCATACCTATGATGACCTGGCCTACATCGGCCACGCCAAGAAGATGTTCGCCTACGGAGGCTCGCGGGCGGGTAACGGCTACGCTACTACGGTGACCTGGACCTTGGACATCGCCTCGAAGGCCTGGAAGAACATGGCGCCCCCCGGTACCACTCCCCAAGGCGCTTGCTGCAACATGTCGTCGGATTACGACCCCGTGAGCAAGATGGTGCTGTTCCGGGATCCCTATTCCGTTTTCTCCTACGATTACGACGGCAACAAGTGGAGCAAGCTGTTGGATTGGAGCCATAGCTGGGGGCCCCAGAAGGGCGTGGTCGTACCCGCGCGCCGGTTGTATTTCACCATCGGCAGCGGGGAGTTCCTGGTTTACGACATCGCCGCGAAGAAGGACGTCAGCGCCAGCTGGAAAACCACGGGAGGCGACTCCATCATCGCCGGGTACGGCCCCGGCATGGCCTATGACAGTAAAACGGACAAGCTGGTGGCCTGGAACGGGGGCGGGGTTTACGCGCTCGACCTGACCACCAAGGCATGGACGCGCATGTCCTCGACGGGAGCGCCGCCGGCGCAATCCCAATACGGGACCTACGGGCGTTTCCGCTATGTCCCCGAGGAGAACGTGTTCATCCTGGTGAACGATATCGAACAGAACGTTTCCTTCTACAAGTTGTCGGCGGGCCCGGGCACCTCCAATGGCGTGCGAATCCCCCATCCCGCCGCGCCGGGCACGGGCATGCAAAAGCTGATCTTGGAACCCGGCCGCCCCGGGCAATGGCCCGCCTTGACCATCCCCCTGGACGGATCCAGAAGCCGGGTGGATGTGGGGATTTACGATACGCGGGGTCGGCTACAGACCCGCTTCGGCGACGTGCGCGCGGCGGGCCGGCTGATGCTCTCCTTGCCGGGAGGGAAAGGCGTTTACCTGGTGGAAGCGCATGCCTCGGGCAAGACTTTTTTCCGCGCCATGCTGACTTCGGGCTAAGGCCGAAGCCCGGCGCTCTCCGGAACCCTTTCCGCCTGCTTGCCTAGCCCGCGATCAACCGACGGCCATCGCCACCGCTTGCTGGGGGCGCGCCAGCAAAAAGGTCCCGGCCGTGGTCGCGTCCTCCGGCGACAACGCTTTGAACGCGCCCGCCAGCTGATCGATTTTCAATCCGTCCTCGCGCACCGATTTCGATTCGTGGATCACTTCGAAACCCACGTCGTTCAGCAATTGGATATGCGCCGAGCGCGGCTTGCGGTTGAGCAGGAAGATGCGCTTGCCCTTGATGAGGCTCCAGAGCAGCTCCGGATAGGCCCAATGCCCGTTCCAGATGCGCGAAGTGTGATGCGCCTTGAAGTCGATGGTATGCGACATGAAGCCGTCCGGCTTGAGCCACATCGCCAGGGCGCGATAAGTGCCGCTCAGGCCTTCCACGTGTTCGAGCACCGCTTGGGAAAAGACCATATCCACGGAAGCGCGTTGCAGTACCTCGGGGCGATCCCAGGGCGCGAAATAGGCGATGCGTCCCTTGGGGTTGGAGCCGTCGCCTTCCAGCTCCTTGCGCAGCGAGGCGACGCGGGCGGGCGCCAGGGCCTGGCCCAGCCGATCCGCATCCAGAAAGGCGGGGAACGCGTACGACGACAAGGTGGGCCGTACGGAAGGGAATTCATCCGGGCCGGGAATGGGCTCGCGCTTGCGCAGCAACTCAACCAGCTCGTCGAAGATGCGGAGGTTGCGGGTGAAGTTGGCGAAGCGGACAACGTCCAAGGCGAAGTACCGTTCCGATCCGGAGAGCAGGCCGGCCAATCCCAATCCCAGGGAATCGCCCGGTCCCAACTCCGCGATCACCTTGGGATAGGCGTCGCAGCCGGCCGCATGGGCCAGCGACAAATGCCGTAGCCATACCGAGTAGCAATAGCGGGCGGAATCCGATCCGCCGGTCCCTTCGCGGCGCTGGACGATCTCGCGAAGGTAAGGAAAACGCGTGGCAATCCCCTTTACCAGCTCGCGGGAATTCATGTATTTCAAGGCGATCAGTCCCATGGGTATTTCCTCGGTTACGGCACCAAAAGTAGACAAAAGGCGGGCCCGCTTAATAAACTTTCGGAGCCCTGCCCTCAATGCCAAAATCCCTCAAACATTTCTGCCTCGATTCGCTGGGAAACCTCCTTCGTAAGCTGCCTTTCGCCCCCCGCCTCGCCGCTTTCTGCGATTCCCATCGTTTGGGTTTGCGTCCGTTTCCGCGCTTGTCTTCCCACTTAGGGCCCAAATTCCAAATCCTGATTTACCACCGCGTCGTGCCCGAGACCGATCCGTTCGCCATCACCCCCTGTCCCACGGCCGATTTCCGGGCCCAGATGCGGGTGCTCCACGACTACTTCCATGTGGTTCCTTTGCGGGAAATGGTGACGGCCCTGACGGAAGGCCGCTCCATCCCCGGCGCCGTGGCCATTACTTTCGACGACGGCTATCGCGACAATCACGACCACGCCTTTCCCATCCTGCGAGAATTCGGATTGCCCGCCACCATTTTCCTGGCCACCGATTTCATCGGCACCGGCGCCGTGCCCTGGCATGATCGGGTGCTGGCCGACTTCCGCGACGCCACCGCGGCGCGTTTCGCCTTTCCCGATGCGGGCATCGCCGAGATGGATTTCACGGACCGGTCCGCGCGATGCGACGCCGCCTTCCGCGTGCTGGGCTGGCTCAAGCGCTTCACGCCTTCCGAACGGGAGGTTCAGATCGCCCGGCTGAAGGGGAAATGCGCGCCCCTGCCCGCGGACGGACCGCCGCTGATGCTGGATTGGGACCAGGTGCGGACCATGCGCGCCAATGGCATCGCCTTCGGGGCGCACACCATGTCCCATCCCATCATTTCGCGCTTGCCCGCGGCCGAGATGGAAAAGGAAATCCAAGGTTCCAAGGCGGTGATCGAACGGGAGTTGGGCGAGAAAATCGATCTGTTCGCCTATCCCAACGGCCAGCCCGGAGACTATAACGAGGTGAGCCGGGATTTGGTGCGCCAGGGAGGCTTCGCTTGCGCGCTCACCACCAGCTCCGGGGTGGTCATCGGCGGGCAGGACCCTTACGCTCTGCTGCGCCGGCAGGTGTGGGATCCGGACGTGGACGGTTTCTTCTTCCGGATGCTGGCCGAAAGGTTGGCCGCGTAACCTAGGCGTTACCTAGGGCGGCCTGCGGCCCGGCGTCCGGCCTGGGGGCGCGGCCGGCTTTCCCCGCTTTCCGCTTCGTCTGCCCACGCTGCCTGGCGACGCTGGCCGGGTACACCCCCGCGAAGGCGTTGGCGAGCATCACCCAGGCCATCAGGTATTCGTTGAAGGGCGCGTTCAGGAAGGACATGGCCGAGAGCAGCCCCAAGATCCCCGTCACGAAGGACAATCCCAGCCCCGCCATTCTCTTGTCGCCCATCCGGTTGGCGAGATTGACGGCCTTGATGGTGCGCGTAAAGGTGACCCCGATCAGGACCAGATAGAGGATCAATCCGGGAACGCCCACCTCCGAACTGAGCTTGAGATAGATGTTATGCGGGTTGTGGGTATCGTTGGTATAGGAAAACGCCACTTCCAGCCAGCCGTCGGGTCCCCATCCGAAGACGGGCCGATCCAGGCTGGCGTGCAGGGCCCCCGTCATGAGATTCATGCGCGAGGCCGCCGAGGCTTCCTTTTGATCCACGCCCAGGTTGATGGTGCCCATGCGCTCGAACCAGGCCGCGGGGAGGATCAGGTAGACCACCAGCCCGATGAGGATCAGAAAGCCGGTATCGCGGAACTTGCGCCGGGAAATGAAGAGGACGTAGCTGAGCGACATGAGCGCCAGGCCGATGGACGCGCCGCGCGAAAGGGAATAAAAGATGGTGGAAAGGCTCAGCAGGAAGAATAGCCAAAGGACGGCGCGCACCGGGATCTTGAGCTTGTAATCGTAATTCCTGGCGAAGTACAACAGCACCGGCAAGGTGCCGACGATGGCGGCGGTGAAATCGTTGCGCTCGGCCATCTGGCCGCCCCCGATGCCCAGATCGATGTTGACCCCGTGGATGAGGCAATGCAGCCCGGCTTCGGCGGCCCAAGGGGCCACGGAGGCGCATAGGGCTCCGGCGATGAGCAGCACGTCCCGCGGCTTGTTGATGGCCGTGAACATCAGCATCAAGGGGAGGAGATACTTGAGGTAGCGTACGAACTCCGGCCAGGCCACCACCTGGAACGGGGACATGGCGGTGCATACCAGGATCCAACCGAGCAAGGCGCCGGCGGCCAGGAAATAAGGCCCGAAGATGGGCCGGAAGTTCCCGCGCGCGAGGTTGATGCCATAGGAGAGGATGAGCACCCCGAGCACGTAATAGGCCACGGGATAGGCCCCGTAATCCTTGGCGAAAGTGAGCGGCTGGAAGATATCGTTCCACAGGAAAAGGCCGGTGGCGTAAGCGACCGTGTTCAGCGCCAGGAAGGTGCCGAGCAGATAACAGAATCCCATGACGATGAGTCTGATGATGCGCTCCCGTGCGGTCGGCGGCGATCGCCGCTATTTCCCGGCCAGTCTAGTGAAGATGGGGTGCAATTGCGCGGAGACGGCCTCCCAGGTGCGCGCGCCGCCTTGCCTGGCGATGGCGGGGCGATCCCAGGCGCGAGCCAGGGCCCGTTCCAAGGCTTGCGCGAGGGCGTCCGGTTCGCGTTCGTCGATGAGCAGGCCCAATTCCGGCGAGGTCACGATTTCCGGCATGCCCCACACCTTGGTGCCCACCAACGGCAGGCCGCAGGCCAACGCTTCGGTGACGGCATTGGGCCAGCCTTCGCGGGAGCTGGCCATCACGAACAGGTCGCAGGCGCCGTACCAATCCGGCAAGGCGGAGTTCCCCACCGCCCCCGGGAAAATCACGCTGCCGGCGATGCCCAGGTCCGCCGCCAACCGCTTCAGCTCCTGGCGCATTTCCCCGTCGCCGACGATGGCCACGCGCAAACCGCCCCGGTCGCGCAATTTCGCGAAGGCGCGCAGCAGGATGTGGAAGCCCTTCCGCTCGATCAAGTGCCCGACGGAAAGGATGATGCGCGCGTCGGCGGGCAGGCCCAGCTTGGCGCGCGCCGCGGCGGCATCCACCGGCCGGAATTTATCCGTGTCCACGCCGTTGCCGATCACGGAGACGCGCGCGTCCTCCATCCCCAATTCCAGGGCCACCTTCTTGAGATCGCTGCATACGCAGATCAGATGGTCGCAGGCGGCCAGGTTCTTCCGCAGCAGCGGGCGGATGGCGGGCAGTTGCGGGTAGAAATTCAGATCCGTGCCGCGCGCGGAAAGGACCACCGGTACTCCCAGCATGCGCCCGGCTTCCAGGGCGGCGTTGGCGTCCGGATAGATGTAATGCCCGTCGATGACGTCGATGGGGTCGCGGGCATGGATGCGCGCGACCGTGGACCGGATGCCGCGGGCCATCCAGGCGCCGTAGTAACGCATCCCGTATTTGGGGGTGATCAGGTAGCGCGGGTGATGCACTTGATATCCGGGACCCTGTTCCAGCGCGGGGACGCGCGCGTAGCGATCGTACGCGGGCGAGGTGGCGAAGGGCAGCTTGGGGTACCAGGGCACGGGGGCGACCACGGTCCAGCGATGGCCATGGCGGCGCGTATAATCCTCCATGCGCGCGCGGATGAAAAGGCCGTGCACGGGCTGCATGGCGTTGGGGAAAAGCGTGGTGAGGGTGAGGATATGCATGCGATCAGACTTTGAGGCCGAGGGACCGGTAGGTTTGGCGGTGGGCCTCGATGAGCTTGCGCCAGGAACGCTCCGAGGCCACGTATTCGCTGGCGCGCAGGCCCAAATCCCGCATGCGTTGGGGATCGGAGAGCAGGCCGTCGGCCACGCGGGCCAAATCCCCGGGGTCGTCCGCCTTGAAAAGCAGCCCATTTCGGCCTTCCTCGATCAGCTCCTTGATGCCGCCCACATCGCTGCCGATCACCGGTTTGCGCATGGACATGGCTTCCAAAGGCTTCAAGGGCGTCACCAGTTCCAGCAGGCGGGAGCGGATGCGGGGATAGACCAGTATGTCGATGAGGGAATAAAACGAGTTCACCCGTTCATGCGGCACCTTGCCCTGGACGATCACGGCATGGGAAATCCCCAGGCTCTCGGCCTTCTGCTTGAGCTCCGCTTCTTCGTTGTCGTAACCGCCGCCCACGATGAGGCAGCGCAGGTCGGGATGCTTGGGTAACATCAAGGCTACCGCGGCGAGCAGATGGACCAGGCCCTCGTACCGGTACAACGACCCGATGAAACCCAAGACCTGCTTGCCTTCCAGGCCCAATTCGGCCTGGAGCTTGCGGTCCAGCTCCGGGGGCGGGAATTTCCCCACGTCCACGCCGTTGGGGAGCACGAACAATTTGCTTTGCGGGATCCCCCGCTCCAATAGCCCCTTGCGCAGCCCCTGGCAAATGGTCACCACCGCATCGGCCTTTTTGCAGGCCGAGGTTTCGAAGGTCCTCGTGGCGCGGTAGCGCAAGCTGCCTTCCGTGGTGGATCCGTGCTCCACGGCGGCGTCTTCCCAAAAGGCGCGGATCTCGTAGACGGCGGGGATGCCCAGCTTGCGGCCCGCCCAGATGGCCGGCCACGCGTTCAATACCGGCGAGTGGGCATGCAGCACGTCCGGCTTTTCCTTTTCCGCCACCTCCAGGATGCGCTTTTCCAGCGCTTTCATCTGCGCCCATTCGCGCATCACCGGGGCCTTCTGCGTCCACGGCGCCACCGCGCCCACGCGATACACGCGCACGCCATCGAAGGTTTCCATGGGCGAAGGGCTGATCCCTTGCTTCGCCGAGGTGACGACCACCGGTTCGATCCCCAGGGCCTGCTTCTGGCTGTCCAGGATATAGCTGCTGCGGAAGGTGTATCCGCTGAAGAGGGGGAGATAGTGGTCGAGAATGTGCAATACCTTCAAGGGCATAGTCGCTCCAGATGTTCCTTTTGGGGATCCGAATCCAAGGACGGGGGCAGGGGAGGGCGGCTCACGGCTGGGGAATCGATTCCAAGGCCCGCCCGCGCGAGTCCCGCGGACGATCGCGATCCGGTACGCCATGGAAATAAACCCCGGCTGCGATCCCGACCCCGGGGGTAATCCGCAAGTTACCCAGGCCGGGCTTCGCCGGGCGCGGTTTGCCCTTTACCGGCCGCACCGGGAGCGAGGATCCCGATTTGAAGCCCGGGCCGATGGCCCACCCCGGATTCTCCGCGCCGCCGCGTTCATAGGCCCCCGCGTCGGCGGCCGCGCCCTGGGGCCGCGCCGTTCCGTTGAAATCCTTCTCGGGCGATTTGGCCGCATCGGCCACCGCCTCCAAAAGGGGGGAAGCGGCCGACGGATAAAAATCGCAGGACGCCGGAGCGCCGGCCGCGGTCACGCGCAGGAAGTCGGCCAGCCCCGTGCCCGCCTTGGTGCCCGCGATGGAGGAGGTCCCGAAGGCCACGTTCCCTCCGGCCGAGCCCTTCCCCAGCGAACCTTGGATGGCGGGCTTGCCGGCCGCGTCCTGGTAGGCGGCATTGCCCCAGAAGTAGACGCCCGTTCCGGCATTGGCCCATCCGGAAATGGCGATGCAGGTGGACTGGCAGCGGTACACGGTATTGTTGCGCACGGTGAGGTTTTCCACCGCCGTGGTTCCCTGGAACGAAGTGTCCGAATACGTCTGGATATTGATGCCCACCAGCGCGTCCATCACGATGTTGTTTTCGATCAACGCGTCCGACATCACGGTGATGCCCTCGTTGCGGCAATTCCACAGCACGTTGCCGGATACGATATTGATGTCTCCCGGCACGTCGCCGGCCAAGGGCTTCTTGCCGTAATAGACGATCAGGCCTGAACGCGAGGTGCCGCCCACGTCGTGGAGCACGTTATCGATGAATTTGGAACGATAGCTCCAGCCCTTGAATTGGATCCCGTAATGGGTGTCCTGCAGGGAATCGGCCGGGCAATTGTGGATGTAATTGGCTTGCACCAGGATATCGTGCAAGGTGTTGCGGTTGGGGTAGCCCCAATACAATCCCGATCCGCCCGTATGGTGGATTTCGCTGTTGGTGAGGGAGATGAAAGCGGCGGAATCGGGGTACAGGCTGATGCCGTTGTTGGTCATGTCGTGGATAAGGAGGTTTTCCATGGACACATGGTGGGAAAAGCGGCCCCCCATATTGATCCCGTCCACGCCGTCGTTGGCGGTTTTCATGGTCACTTCGAAGCCGATCAGCTTCACGTATTCCAAATCGGAAAGCTGCACCAGGTTGCAGCAATTGGAAGTACTGCGGATGACCGCCTTGCCTTGCGCGCGGATGACGATCCAGGCGTTTTCCGTGCCCTTGAGCCCGGAGATCTCCCAGGTCGTCATGTCGTAATTCCCCGCCGAAACCAGCAAGGTGTCCCCCGCGACCAGCTTTCCCGTCGCGTCGTCCAGCGCCGTGGCGGTGGCTACCGTCACGGTACGGGCGTAAGCCCCGCTCCCGAAAGCGGCGCAGAGCCAAGCCAAGCGGAAAACCGGAAGGAGGAAAGGCCGTTTCCGAGAATCGTTCACGGCGCGCCCCCGATCATTTCCGTTCCATGAATTTGGAGTGCCACAGCACAAAGGATAGCATGGCGAAGAGCGGGAAATCATGGTTCTTCAGGCCGCTCTGGTGCTGCTCCCAAAGCTTGCGCACGTAATCCGTATCCAGCCCCGCTTGGGCCAAAGCGGGGTTCCCCAGCAGCCGTTCCTGCCCGTATTGGCGCAATTCATTCCGGAACCAATGCCCGATGGGCGCGGAAAAGCCGCTCTTGCGGCGGGTCAGGGTTCCGGGCGGCAGGAGCGGTTCCACGGTTTGCTTGAAAATGAATTTGGAAGTCTTATCCCGCAGCTTCCACCCCGAGGGCATCTTCGCGGCCAATTCCACCAGCTTATGATCGAGCAGCGGCACGCGCACTTCGAGTGAATGCGCCATGCTGGCGCGATCGACCTTCACCAGGATGTCGTCCGTCAGATAGGTCTTGAAATCGAGGTATTGGATGCGCGAGAGCGGATCGCGGCTTTTGCATCGCGCCCAGTGGCTCTCGAATACCGAGAGGGAATCGTAGCCGCCCAGAGCGCGGCGCAAATCGCTCGTGAACAGGCGCGCCTTCATCTCCGGGAGGAAATGGGACATGGAGGTGAAATACCCTTGCAACGGCGAATAGGAGAGGTTGCGCAGCAGGGTCTTGGCGCGCAAGGGTTGCGGGAGCCAATCGGCTTTGGGATAGACGGCGCCGAGCAGGCCGAACAGGGGCCGGCGCAGAAAGTCGGGCAACAGCGCGCGCGCGCGGTTCTCCACCCGGTCGAAATAATAGCGGCGATAGCCGGCGAAGTTCTCGTCGCCGCCGTCGCCGGAAAGGGCCACCGCCACCCTTCGCCGCGCCATCTGGCATACGTAATAGGTGGGGATCATGGACGAATCCGCGAAGGGCTCGTCGTAATGCCATGCCAGCTTTTCCATGGCCTCCACGGCATCCGCTTCCACGCGGAACTCCTGATGATCGGCCTTGTAGAACGCCGCCGTCTCCGCCGCGTACCGGCTTTCATCGAAGTCCCGGTTGCCGAAGCCGATGGTATTGCTCAGCACCGGCCGTTTGGACATTTTCGCCATCAACGCCATCACGGCGGCCGAGTCCACGCCTCCGCTCAGGAAGGCGCCCAATGGGACGTCGCTTTCCATATGCGAGCCTACGCAGTCCTCCAGGCAGGCCAGCAGTTCCTCGCGGGCATGCGCGATATCCTTTTCCGATCCGCCTTCGTCCCCGGCTTCGAAATGCACGTCCCAATAAGGCTGGATCACCGGTTCGCCGCCCGGCGCGGCCTTGAGCCAATGGCCCGGCGGCAGCTTACGGATGCGCTTGAAAATGGATTTGGGGGAAGGCACGTACATCAAGGAGAAATAGTCCGAGAGCGCTTCCAAATCCATTTCGCGGCCGAAGCCGGGGAAATCCAGGATGGCCTTGCATTCGGAAGCGAAGATCAGATGGTTCCCGTGCCGCCCATAGTACATGGGTTTGATGCCCAGGCGATCGCGCGCCAGGAACACCGATCCGTCCCGATGATCGTACACGGCGAATGCGAACATGCCCCGCAGTTTGGGCAGGCACCCCGCCCCCCATTCCTTGTAGGCGTAGAGCAAGGTTTCCGTGTCGGAGCGGGTGTGGACGGGATGGCCCTTGGCCGCCAGTTCGGCTTTCAATTCGCCGTGGTTGTAGATTTCCCCGTTGAAGACCAGGGTAAACAGGCCTTCGGCATCGGTCATGGGTTGGATCCCATTGATGAGATCGAGGATGCTGAGGCGCTTATGGGCCAGGGCCGCCTTCCCGTCGGGGTGGACGAAAACGCCGGTTTGATCGGGACCCCTATGGTGCAGGGTCTGGTTCATCCCGGCGATGACCTCGGCCAGATTGGGCACCCGATGCGTTCCGATTAAACCGACCAGGCCGCACATAGATGGCAAGGAAAGTTAAATAATTAACCCGGCCTCACTCCCGCCGCCCTTGTCTTCCCGGTGCGCCGATCGGAGAATGCCTGCGGGATGTTTCCTTCGTAGGATAAAAGATCGCCATTTGGCGGGATGCAGATTTTAGATTTAATCTCCCGGACTAAGTCCGGCGCACCTGCACCGGTAACCGTAGAGGACTTGCCATGACGAACCCGTTCGCGCGCATCCATTCGGCCTGCCGTTTTTGCGGCGCACCCCTGGAAGAAACCTTTTCCGACCTCGGGATGGCCCCGCCTTGCCAAAGCCAGGTCTCCCCGGCCAACGAGAACCGGGCCGAGGCCTTCTACCCCCTGCACGCCTTCGTATGCGGAAAGTGCCTGTTGGTGCAAATCCCCGAATACGTGAGCCCGCAGGAAATCTTCACCGAATACGCGTATTTCTCCTCCTTTTCGGATTCATGGCTCAAGCACGTGAAAGCCTATTCCGACCAGATGGTGGAGCGGTTCGGCTTCGGTCCCAAAAGCCAGGTGATCGAATTGGCCAGCAACGACGGATACCTGCTGCAATGGTTCAAGGAGAAGGGGATTCCGGTGTTGGGCGTGGAGCCCGCCGCCAACGTCGCCCAGAGCGCCATCAAGAAGGGCATCCCCACCGTGGTCAAGTTCTTCGGGCGCAAAACCGCCCAGGAAGTGGCCCAAGAACATGGCAAGGCCGATCTGCTCCTCGGCAACAACGTGCTGGCCCACGTTCCCGATCTGATGGACTTCGTGGGGGGGATGAAGATCCTGCTCAAGCCCGACGGCGTCATCACCATGGAATTCCCGCATCTGCTCCAGCTCATGGATCAGAACCAGTTCGATACCATCTACCATGAGCATTTCTCCTATTTCTCATTTTTCGTGGTCGAAAAGGTTTTCGCCCACCATGGCATCACCCTCTTCGACGTGGAAGAGATTCCCACCCATGGGGGCTCTTTGCGCATCTACGGCCGGCACGCCGAGGATGCCTCCAAACCCGTCGGTCCCCGGGTGGCCGCGCTCAAAGCCAAGGAAGAAAAAGCCGGCTTGTTCAAGCCCGAGGGTTACCTCGCCTTCGGGGAGAAAGTCAAGGAGACCAAACGCCAGGTGCTGGAATTCCTCATCCAGGCCAAGCGGGAGGGGAAACGCATCGTGCATTACGGGGCCGCGGGCAAATCGAACACCTTGCTTAATTATTGCGGCATCCGTACCGATTTCATAGACTACGCCGTGGACCGCAACCCTTACAAGCAAGGCAATTACCTGCCCGGTTCCCGCATTCCGGTCTATCCCCCCGAAAAAATCCGGGAAACCAAGCCCGATTACCTTTTCATCGGCGTCTGGAACCTGAAAGACGAGATCATATCCCAGACTTCCTACATCCGCGAGTGGGGAGGACGTTGGGTGGTTCCCATCCCCAAGACCTTCGTCATCGACTAAGAGTTAAGGAAAGGCAGGAGGCATGAAGGTTCGGATCGCGGGGACGGACGACGGTTGCAATCCGTTTTTCCGGAAGCGATCCGGGGAATAGCTATGCGGATCGAAAACATCGTGGAGGAGTTCGATTTCGCCGGGGCGGGCGCCCGCATGTACGCCTTGGCGACCCGGCTGTTCCCCATCTGTAGAAGCATCACAGGGCCGGGATTGCGGGAAACCCTGCGCATCCTGGGCGAAGGCGCCCCCTTGGAAATGATCGAGGTGCCTTCCGGTACTCCCGTTTTCGATTGGGTGGTGCCCAAGGAATGGATCATCCGCGATGCTTGGATCAAGGGCCCGGACGGATCCAAGGTGGTGGATTTCCGCGAGAGCAACCTGCACGTAGTGGGCTATAGCCTGCCCGTCAACGCGCGCATGCCCCTTTCCGAACTCCGTCCCCGGCTGCACTCCCTGCCCGATCAGCCTAATCGCATCCCGTATCGCAGCTCCTATTTCAAGGAGGACTGGGGTTTCTGCCTCGCCGATGCCCGTTTGCGATCCCTGCCCGAAGGCGAATACGAGGTGAGGATCGATTCCGAGTTGAAGGAGGGTAGCCTTACCTACGGGGAATGGTTGCTTCCCGGCGCCCGCGAGGAAGAGGTTTTGATTTTCGCGCATACCTGCCACCCGTCCCTGGCCAACGACAACCTCTCGGGATTGGGCGTGGCCGCCGAGCTGGCCGGGATGCTGCGGCGATGCGAGCGGACCTATACCTATCGCTTCGTCTTCGCTCCTACCGTGATCGGATCCATTACCTGGCTGGCCCGCAACGAGGCCGTTACCGGCCGCATCCGGGCGGGCCTGGTGCTCGCCCTTCTGGGGGATGCGGGGAATCCCACCTATAAGCGCAGCCGCCGCGGGAACGCGGCCATCGACCGCGCCATGGCCCATGTGCTTGCCCGCCGCGGCGGGCCCCACGTCGTCAAGGACTTCAGCCCTTACGGCTACGATGAGCGCCAATTCTGCTCGCCGGGATTCGATTTGCCGGTGGGGTGTTTCATGCGTTCGCCGAACGGGTCCTTCCCCGAGTACCATAATTCCGGGGATGATCTGGCCTTCCTCAAGCCGGAAGCCCTGGCGGATTCGCTGTGGATCTGCGCGCAAGCGCTGTCGGCGTTGGAAGGCGACGGGATCTACGTGAACCAGAATCCCAAGTGCGAGCCCCGATTGGGGAAGCGCGGCATCTACGACGGCCTTAAAGGCAAGTCCAACCTGGGCGATACGGAGATGGCCTTGTTGTGGGTGCTCAATTACAGCGACGGGAAGCATGGGCTGTTGGAAATAGCGGACCGCGCGGGCCTGGCCTTCGGGCCCATCCGCAAGGCCGCCGATCTCCTGGAAGGCTGCGGGCTGCTCAAAGGATCGGATACCGGGAACCGGAGGCAGTGATGAAGGTCGTTTTATTCTGCGGGGGACTGGGGATGCGCTTGCGCGAAGTCTCCGAGGCCATCCCCAAGCCCATGGTCCCCATCGGATACCGGCCCATCATTTGGCACCTGATGAAGTACTACGCCCACTACGGCCATAAGGACTTCATCCTGGCCCTGGGGCATA